>CBFDAY010000006.1:0-21278 GCA_965602895.1 uncultured bacterium | reverse complement strand
ATGCTATGATATCTCCTGCGGATTGTCATCGATGAAAATAATTCCGCGCCGTTTTAGCAGAAAACCACGGCCGCGTCAAAGCTCCATTCGGCGATTTTGCTTGACTCTCAGTTTGGGGTTTCAGTAGAATGAGGCCGTTGTTCGGGCAACGATGTTCCGTTGTCCTTAATCGATAAAAGATAAGTGGGACGTTCGTTTCATACCGTCTCCCGTGACTACTGGAGGATATCCAAGGAATGGCCAAAAAAACCGTAGAGTTAACTCCCAAGCAGCTTCGGTGGAAGTGCGATCCCACCATATTTGATTTCAAGACCACCGCGGATCTCAAAGAGAAGAACGAGATAATCGGGCAGCAAAAGGCGCTTAAAGCGATGAGGACCGGCCTGTCAATATCTAGTCCGGGCTTCAATGTTTACGTTGCGGGCCTGAGCGGCACGGGCAAGATGACAACTGTCAAGTTCATTCTCGAAAAACTGAAGGTTTCCAATCCTTCACCCAACGACAAATGTTATATCCACAACTTCAAGATGTCCGACATGCCATGCATAGTGGAGCTTCCGGCGGGAGAGGGCAAGAAATTCAGGCAGGACATGGAAAATCTAGTCGCGGCGCTTCGAATGAGCATACCGAAGGTATTCGAGAGCGACAGCTACCAGGAGAGCCGCGGAGAAATCCTGTCGAAGGCGGGGGCTAAGGAAGAAGCTCTCTTCAAGCCTTTCCAAGAGCAGTTGCATCAAGACGGGATGAGCCTGATCCAGATGAAAATGGACACGCTTACCAAGGCCGGCATAGCGCCGCTCGTCGATGACAAGCCGGTTCCGGTCGATGAATACGTCGCAATGGTGGAGTCGGGCAAAATCACCGGCGTGGACCTTGAGAAATTCAAGGAGAAATATCTCGAATACGAAAAGATGCTGCAGGAAAAGATGAAGGCCGCCGCGACGCTTCAGAAAGACATACAGGCGAAGCTCGAGAAACTGGACCGCGACTATGCTCTTTTTGTCGTGGACGGCCTCGTCGAGAACCTGAGGGGAAAGTACGAGGATGAGAAAATCTCCGAATATCTGGAACAGGTCAAAGAGAGCGTCGTCCACGACGTGGAGAGATTCAGGCGCGGAGCCATTGAGTATACGCCCGCTCCCGGGCTGCCCGCAGTTCGGATAGAGGACCCGTTCCTCGAATATCAGGTGAATGTCATTGTCGACAACTCCGAGACGAAGGGCGTTCCGATTATCATCGAGAACTCGCCCACTTTCCACAATCTTTTCGGAACGATAGAAACATCGCTCTCGCGAACCGGCGAGCCCGAGGCCAACCACATGAGGATAAAGCCCGGCTCCATTCTCCGGGCCGACGGCGGATACCTGGTGTTCAACGCCCTTGACGCGCTGACGGAATCGTACGTGTGGAAAACCCTCAAGCGCACGCTCATCAGCGGCGTCGTCGAGATACCTACGACCGGTCTGTTTCCGTTCTTCACGGCCTCCGGCATGAAGCCCGAGCCCATTGAAATTCATCTTAAAGTCGTCATGGTCGGCGACTACTACCTCTACAGGCTCCTCTATGCCACCGATGAAGATTTTCGGAAGATATTCAAAATCAAATCGGATTTCGTTCCCGACATGCCCAAGACCCCAAAGCATATTCGCGACTATGTGGCCTTCATCAACGGTCTGTGCAACCGCGAGAACCTTCCGCACCTGGACCGCGAGGGCGTGGCCGCCGTCGTCGAGTTCGGCGTCGAGCAGGCAGGGCGGCAGAAGAAAATAACGGCCCGCTTCAGCGAGGTCGCCGATGTCATCAGGGAGGCCGGCTATCTTGCGGAAAAGGACAATGGGAAACATGTCGGCGCGAAGCATGTGGAGCAAGCCATAAAGGACCGCATCGAGCGCGTGAACCAGGTGGATCTCGTGCTCAAGGAGTACATCGACGACGGGCGCATACGCATCGACACAGCGGGGGCCGGGGTGGGCCAGGTTAACGGCCTTGCCGTGTACAATACCGGCGACTACGTCTTTGGCAAGCCGGTGCGCATCACCGCCGAGACATCCATGGGACGCGCCGGCATCATCAACATAGAGCGCGAAAGCAAGCTAAGCGGAAGCACGCATGACAAAGGCGTGCTGATATTGAGCGGCTGTTTGCGGGCGATGTACGCGCAGGACAAGCCGCTCACGCTCAGCGCGAGCATATGTTTCGAGCAGTCCTATGGTCCCGTCGACGGAGACAGCGCATCCTCGACCGAGCTTTACGCGCTGATATCAAGCCTTGCCGACGTGCCCATAAAGCAGAGCCTGGCCGTGACCGGCTCGGTCGACCAGAAGGGCAACATACAGACCATAGGCGGCGTGAACGAGAAGATCGAGGGCTTTTTCAAGATCTGCAAAGAGAGGGGTCTTAAAGGGGAAGAGGGAGTGCTCATCCCCGAAAAGAACAAGGACGACCTCATGCTGAGCAAGGGGATCGTCGAAGCGGTGCGCAAGGGCAAATTCCATATATACGCCGTCAAAACCGTGGAGCAGGGGCTCGAGATTCTGACGGGAATGCCCTGCGGCAAACGCGGCAAGAACGGCAAATACCGCAAGGGCACACTCAACCGCCTTGTGACCGACCGTTTGGATGCGCTGACCAAGGGCCTCAAAGATCTCTCCGGCAACGACGAGAAGAAATCCTCGGATAAGGATTAAGGCGGCAGTGCCCGTCCTCATATGGCTCGCGGGTAACGACGCGAGAACGGCAGGATCAAGCGGGACTTTTCCCGAATCGGCCGAATCCGGCGTCGAGATCGCTCCTCTCACACCCTGCTGTGCTGGACTTCCTTTAGCTTGTTGATGTGCGTGGATTCGCCGAGGACGATAAGCGTCATGCCGTCGGTCAGTGTCGTATCTGCGGGCGGATTGTAATGGAAATGCGGGTCGCCGTGCCGCCTGAGCGCGACGACGAGCAGGTTGGAGTTTTCACGCAGCCCCGTCGATTTGATCGTCTGGTTGATAAAGTCTGAGCCGCGCGTGATATTCAGCTCCTCGAATCTGATCACGCTCGTTGTGTCTCGCAGCATGGTGTCGAGAAACGAGACCACCGAGGGCCGAATCAGTTCCGATGCCATGCGCAGGCCTCCGATAAACGTGGGCGAGACGGTGGCGTCGGCGCCCGCCTTGCGCAGCTTGCGGTTGACGCCCTCGTCGAGGCCGCGGGCGACGATGCGGATCGAAGGATTCAGCTGACGCGCGGTGAGAGTGAGGAACAGGTTGTCCTTCTCCGTCGACAGGGTGGCGGCAAGACCCGCCGCGTGGTCGATGCCCGCCTCTATCAGGGTCTCGTCGTCGGTGGCGTCTCCCTGGATATGCAGTGTGTTGCCCAATTTGCGAAGCGCCTCGATTCGCTCCGGGTCCCGCTCGATGACGACGAGCCTTATTCCCGCATTCATCAGCTCTTGCGCGATGCAGACGCCGGTCGCGCCCGCTCCGCACACGATGAAATGGTTGCGCAGATGATTGAGGTCTCTCTTCATTTTTCTCCTCTTGTAAACATCCAGCAGGTCTGTTTCAACCATTATCGATGTGACGGTGCTCAGGCTGTATAGCAATATGCCCATCCCCGACAGGATAAGCATTATGGTAAACACGCGGGCGGCGGGGAACTGCGAGGTGTCGATGATCTCGCCGTAGCCGACCGTGGCCAGCGTGATGACCGTCATGTAGAGGCAGTCGAGCCAGTCGTGCTGCCTGCCGGTAAGGAGCTTGTATCCGATCGTGCCTCCGACGATTATCAACAGCAGAAGCACGAGGGCGATGAGCAGTCTTTTCTCCGACCTCTCCGGCAAGGCGATCAAACCTCCGTGGAAGGATGGCGGGCGCGGTTCGAAGCCTTATAGCGGCTTCGTCGGCGAGGAATTCAATTGCTCGGCGCGGTCTTTTCCTTGACACGCTCGACGAGTCGCTTCATCGTCTCTCCCGCTTTGCCGTTGATCAGCACGTCGGCGTACATATCGAGCGAGGTCTCACCGATGTTCACTATGATGAGCTTGGCTCCGCTTTGCTTGGCCACCATCGGCATCTGCGCGGCGGGATACACCACCAGGGAGGATCCCACGACTATAAACACCTCGGCCTGCCCCGAGCGCATCTGAGCCTCGGCAGTCTCCTTTTCGGGCATAGGCTGGCCGAACGATACGGTCGCCGATTTCATAATGCCGCCGCATTCGTCGCAACGCGGCGCCTCGACGCCCGACTCCAGCCACTCCTGGATTTCCGCCCTGGGCCATCGCTTTCCGCAGCTCATGCACAAAACATACATGGCTGTGCCGTGCAGCTCGATGACCATATCGGACGAGTTGCCGGCCTTTTGATGCAAGTTGTCGATATTCTGCGTAACGATGCAGTCGAGTTTGCCCATTCGCTCGAGTTCGGCGATGGCGTAGTGCGCATCGTTGGGCTCGACGTCGGCGAAAAGGTGGAAAGTTTCCTTGCCGCGCCGCCACGACTCGCGACGCGTCTCCTCGCTGGCCATGAAGTCCTGAAACATTATCGGCTGGTACTTGGTCCAGATGCCGCCCGGACTGCGGAAGTCGGGAATGCCCGACTCGGTGCTGATGCCCGCGCCTGTGAATACGACGATCTTGCCGGCCGACGCGACGATGTCGGCAGCCTCCTCTACGAGGGTTTCAATCCGGGAGTCCATAATTTCTTCCAGCGATGCCGGCCCTGAAAACCGATTCGGAAATGCAGGCATTTCCCGCCCGGCGAAGATTCACTCTCGCGCAGGCGGACGGCCCCGCTATCCAATCGTTTCGGTCATGTCGGGGTCGTAGGCGACGACGCGGTTCTTGCCCATTGATTTCGCCATGAAAAGCGCCTTATCCGCGTTTGCCACCAGCGGCATCATCTCTGCGGCATCGGCAGGGAATTCCGCCACCCCGATGCTGATTGTGATGCGCTCATGGATGCCCTTGTCGGCGAAGCGAAGCTCGGAAACGAGCGTCCGGAGCCGCTCCGCCCTCATGACGGCCTCGGACTTGGTGGTGTTCTCGAGGTAGGCTGCGAATTCGTCGCCGCCGTAGATTGCAGCCACCCCCGAAGGCAAAAATTCCTCGTTGACCAGGTTTGCAACCCTGACTATCACCTCGGTCCCAATCAAGTGGCCGTGCGCATCGTTGATCTGCCTGAGGCCGTCGAGGTCCATCATCAGCATGCATAATGAGTAATGAGAAGTGTCGCTCACGCTCAGCGCCTTCTCCAGCCTCTGATAAAAGGGCTTTATCTGAAGCAGTTTCGTCCGGTCGTCGTATTCTATGAGCTTCTTGATCTCTTTCATGAAGTTTTTTTCGATAGCGTCGACTTCCATGAATTTGCATACGATATTGCCGAACTGCACCCTGTCGCCATCCCGGAGCGCGCACGAAGCCTTGGCCTGGTTGTTGACCCTGACCCCGTTGGTGCTTTGCAGGTCATAGATAGTATGGCGAAGCTCGGGAGATTCATCCGGGTTGCAGACTATCTGCGCGTGCCGGCGGGATATTGATTTGTTGAGCAACTGAATGGCACAGTCCTTTTGCCGCCCGATAATGTTGCTGCCGGGCTTGAGTTCGAACTCGCGTCCGATGTCTTCACCGCGGATTACTTGCAGGAGTCCCACCTTGTCGCCGGTGGAATATTCGGATGTGTCGTGATCGATTCGGATTGTCTCTCTGTCTTCCATTCCGACCTCGCATCCTAAAAAAGGACTTTTACGGGCTTATATCTATTATATTGATGTTTTCTTACGCGGTCAATAAAAAATGTGGGCATCATGAGCCTCATAGGCCGCGGGACCGGCATGCTTCGGCTTTGCGCGCAGCGGATTGTCCGATCATACGGCGCCGAAAGTGTCCCGGCGCCCTCATGTTACTACTTGGAGCAGCAGATAATAGTTGTCATTCTGCAGCGCAGTGAAGAATCTCGAAAACGCCATATTCTCGTCCCGAAAATGAGATCCTTCACTTTATTCAGTATAGCAAGAGTGTGATGTGTTTCATGCTCTCCGTAGTTGCATTCGAAATGATCGAAAACAGACAGCCGGGTGAAGGTAAACAGACATATTCTGCGTATGGAAGGATGAGAGGCTTCCCGGGAGAATATTTCATAAGTTCTTTGGCAATTTATGTTTATCAGTGACATAATGGATTTTGAATACGCTTTGGCAAGCTGATTGCCTTTATAACCGAAAATAAGCGCCCCGAAACTATCATATTACTCGAATCGAGGCGCTTCGGCATACGCTTCTCGATATGAACGGAAACAAAATGGCGCGATTACATAAATTTATTGAAATGAAATTTTGGAAATACTATAGTCCCCTTCAAGGACGACAGTGGAACCGGGACGACAGGGGGGCGACGTTATGAACATAGGAATATCAAGACTTACGGCGATTTTTGTTTTCTTTCTATTGATTATACAAACCCCGGCCTTCGGACAAGGAGAGTCCGCAAAGGAGGCATCATCACTCTCCAGCCTCGATCCTTTTGCGCTGGAAGATCAGGATCGTCTCCACCGGGGGGATACGCCGGAGAGCTTTTTGAATCTCGCTTACGAGACCCCGGCAGGGCCCTCGACGATTATGGCGCGAACGGACGCCGAAGGCGGTATCGGCGAATACTGCGCCTTCTATTTTTCCAACGACGAACTGCTGTCGCGCTTCATCGACGCCGCTATCTATGCGAATCCGGCGATCTGGGAGTCCGAGCATCGCTGGCGCGCCGCGCTGCAGAGGATCCCGCAAGTTACTTCGCTACCGGATCCCATGTTTGCGATTACGCAATTCATCCAAAGCCCGGAAACACGCGTAGGCCCGCAGGAGACCATCCTCTCTATTTCACAAAAGTTCCCGTGGTTCGGCAAGCTGGACGCCAAGGGCGAGATTGCGCTCAGAGAAGCGCTCGCAGCCGCTGAACAATATCAAGCGCAGATACGCGACGTCGTTTCGGCGGTCAAGCGCGCGTATTACGATCTGGCCTATCTTGACGCGGCATTGAGAATCACGAGGGAGGACAAAGAGCTTCTCGACCACTTTGAGGAAATCGCCGAAACGCGCTACGCCACGGGCAAAGGAATCCAGCAGGCGGTAATAAAGATTCAGGCGGAGATCACGCGCGACGACGATCGACTGTATCTTCTCAACCGGCAGCGAGAGTCGGTCGCCGCCAATCTGAACACGCTGATGGATCGCGCCCCCGAGAAGTCCGTCCCCACGCTCGTGAGGCTGTCGATTCCCAAGGTTGAAACAAACCTCGAAAGGCTGTACGCAAGCGGACGGGCCAATCGGCACGAGCTAAAGGCCGCGAAGTACATGATAGAAAGGGGCGATCAGGCCGTCCGACTGGCAAGAAAGGAATATTTCCCCGACTTCAATGTCGGGCTGAACTATATTTTCGTCGACAAACGGGAAGACGCAGCCGGCAAGCTCAACCGGCCCGAGGATAACGGGCGCGACGCCGTCGGGATAATGCTCGGTTTCAATATCCCCATTTGGGAGGGCAAGAAAATGTCGCGCGTAAGAGGCGCCACGGAATTAAGATATGCGAGCGAGCGGAACTACGACAAGGTGCAGAACGCGATGGAGTTCTCCGTCCGCGACGGCGTGCTGAGGGCAGAGACCGCGTTCGACCAGTTGGCCCTGTATGAAAGGGTCCTGATTCCACAGGCCGAGCAGGCGCTCCATTCGACAGAGGCCGCCTATGCGACCGGCCGCTTGCAGGCGCTTGAGCTGATAGACAGCGAGCGGTTTCTTCTCAACGTGCGCCTGGCCCATGCAAGGCTGAAAACCGACTACATGAAAGCCCTGGCCGACATCGAGCGCGCCGTCGGAACGGCTTTCCCGGCGGAACATATGTGAGACGATAGTAATGAGGAAAGCTATGATTATGCGAGCGATAAACAGGATTGAAAAGGACACCGGCTCCCGGATGAAAGTCTTTTCTTCAATATTCAACAACAGGGGCAAAGCGAGAGCATCGATTGCCGGCATTAGTGTCTTTTTGCTGGGAATCGGTCTGACGCTTTTCGTGATCGCCAACCCGATGGACGTGGGTTTGTTCGGAAAGGTGAAAAGGCTCGTTCTCCCCTCGGAGGCCGAGACCGGTGGGCCTTCGGCCGGGGGCGGCGGAAAGGAGATACTTTACTGGTACGCGCCGATGGATCCGACCGAGATATATGACCAGGCGGGCCTGTCCAAGATGGGCATGAAGCTGCTCCCCAAGTATTCCGAGAAGGGCGGGGAAGAATCCGGCAGCGCCATCAGGATCGATCCCGCGACCGTGCAGAACATCGGCGTGCTGACCGAGACGGTCGAGCGGGGCGATCTCAGGGTTGATATCCGCACCGTCGGCAACCTCGACTACGACGAGCAGAAGATATTCCTCGTTAATACCAAATATGACGGCTGGATCGAAAGAGTCTACGTCAACTACGTCGGGGAGCGAGTCCGCAAGGGAGCGCCTCTCTTCGACATCTACAGTCCCGACCTCGTGACCACGCAGGAGGAGTATCTGAGTGCGCGCAGGTATCGCGATAAGATGAAGGAGAGCGGGTTCCCCGAGGCCGAGGCCCGCGCCGAAGACCTTCTCTCAGCCGCCCGAAGCCGGCTGCTCTATTGGGACATAACCGACATGCAGATCGCGCAGGTAGAGGAAAAAGGCGAGGCGATGAGAACGCTCACCGTCGCGTCGCCCGCGAGCGGAGTCGTCGTGCAGAAGATGGATCAGGCGCTCGAGGGCATGCGCGCAAAGTCGGGGATGAACCTTTACAAGATAGCCGATCTTTCCACGCTGTGGCTGCACGTGGACATATATGAGTACCAGTTGCCCTGGATCAAGGAGGGCCAGGAGGCCGAGGTCGAGATCAGCTACTATCCCGGAGATGTTTTCCGCGGCAAGGTGCTGTTCTTCTATCCGTACCTAGATGAGAAAACGAGAACGGTCAGGGCCTGCATAGAAATTCCGAATCCCGACGGCAAGCTGAGGCCCGAGATGTTTGCGACAGTGATGTTTGCGCCCGCCGCAGCGAGGGATGCGGTGCTCGTTCCCGAGATGGCGGTGCTGCACAGCGGCGAAAGAGACGTCGTCGTGCTCGACCTCGGCGGCGGCAGGTTCGAGCCGCGAGAGGTGAAGCTCGGATTGCAGGGAGGAGGCCGCTACCAGGTTCTCGAAGGCCTTGAAGGCGGCGATAGAATCGTTACCTCCTCACAGTTTCTCATCGACTCCGAGAGCAACCTGCGCGAGGCCATCAACAAGATGCTCATGGCAAAAAAAGCTGCGGCGTCTTCCGAAGAAATGGCGCAAGGTTCCGCGACGAAAGACGTCGAGCGAGGCTCCGGAACGAAGATGATCGATCAAGGTTCCGCGACAAAGGATATGGAACACGGCTCAGATGCAAAGGGCGCGGAGCACGCTGCTCATGGAAAGAAACCCATGGTGGACGAGCCCGCGACAATCGATGCTTTGCAAAAAATCCTGAACGCCTATTTCCCAATTTGGAAATCGCTGGCGGGAGATTCGACCGAGGGCATCGGGGCGAACGCCGAGGACTTGGCCGGGGCGGCCCGCAAAGCCGCCGGCAAAGTCGGGGAAGAGAAACTGAAGGCCCAGCTTGAAGCGTTGGGAAAGGCGGCTTCGGAGATAAAGACCGACGGCCTGGAGTCTGCGCGCGAATCGATGAAGGGCCTGAACCACGCGCTCATCGATATCTTTGAGACACACCGGATCAAAATGCCCGCGCGCTACACGATCATCGAATGCCCGATGCTCAAAGAAAGATGGATCCAGGACACCGAAGGAGTGCTGAACCCGTTCTACGGTTCATTGATGCCAAAGTGTGGGGTCAAAGTCGGAGAATTCGGGGGTTGAGATATTCATTAATCCTCTATTCGGGTCACCATAAAAACGCGGAAAACGGATAATGCTCGAAAAAATCATAGGATGGTCGCTCAACAATAGGTTCTTTGTCATTCTCGCGACGGTGTTCGCGATCGCTTTCGGAATCTATTCCATCAAGACGATTCCACTCGATGCGATTCCCGACCTGACCGACGTTCAGGTCATCATCCTGACCGAATATCCCGGTCAGGCGCCGCGCGTGGTCGAGGACCAGATCACTTATCCGATCACTACGCAAATGCTGGCTGTTCCCTTCGCGAAGGTCGTGCGCGGCTACTCGTTTTTCGGCATCTCGTTCGTATACGTCATCTTCGAGGACGGCACAGACATGTATTGGGCTCGCAGCCGCGTGCTCGAATCGCTCAACTACGTCGCGGGCCGCCTGCCGAAAGGCGTGACACCCGCCCTCGGCCCCGACGCCACCGGCGTGGGCTGGGCCTATATGTACGCGCTTACGTCGGACAAGCACGACCTCAGCGAGCTGCGATCGATCCAGGACTGGTATCTCAAATACGAATTGACCAGTGTCGAGGGCGTGTCCGAGGTCGCGAGCGTCGGCGGATTTGTCAAACAGTATCAGGTTACGGTCGACCCCGTGAGGCTGCTTGCCTACAATCTCCCTCTTAGCAAGATCAAGAAGGCCATACAGCGGAGCAACAGCGACGTCGGCGGCAAGCTGGTCGAGATGTCGGAGAAGGAGTTTATGGTACGCGGTCTCGGCTATGTCCGGAATGTGGATGACCTCAAGAAGATCGTTGTCGCCGCGAGCAAAAGCGGCGCGCCCGTGTTGCTTCAGGATGTCGCCCACATCGGGATCGGGCCCGACATAAGGCGCGGCATCGCCGAGCTTAATGGCGAGGGCGAGGCCGTCGGCGGCATCGTCATCGTGCGTCACGGCGCCAACGCGCTCGAAGTCATTGAAAAGGTGAAGGCAAAGCTCGAAGACCTTAAGGAAGGCTTGCCTGAAGGCCTCGAGGTTGTCACGGTGTACGATCGCTCGGCGCTCATCAATCGCGCCATCGACAACCTTGGGCGCAAGCTCCTGGAGGAAATGGCGGTCGTCGTCGTCGTTTGCTTTATCTTCCTCTTCCACTTCCGAAGCTCGCTCGTGGTCATATGCACGCTGCCGCTGGCCGTGCTGATCTCTTTCATCATAATGAAGCAGCAGGGGATCAATTCCAACATCATGTCGCTCGGCGGGATCGCCATCGCCGTCGGCGCGATGGTCGACGCCGGCATCGTGATGATCGAGAACGCGCACAAGCACATGGAGCGCGATGCGGGCAAGAAGCCGCATTGGGATATCATCCGCGACGCGTCCGTCGAGGTGGGGCCGACGCTGTTCTATTCGCTCCTGGTCATCACGCTGTCGTTCCTCCCCATTTTCGCGCTGCAGGCGCAGGAGGGAAGGCTGTTCAAACCCCTGGCGTTCACGAAAACTTATGCGATGGCCGCCGCCGCGCTGCTGGCGATCACGATCGTGCCCGTTCTGATGGGCTACTGGATCCGCGGGAAAATCGTTCACGAAGACCGGCATCCCATAAGCAGGCTGTTGATCTGGATCTACTCGCCCGCGCTTCACTTCGTGCTGAGATACAGGAAATCCGTGATCGCTGCGGCGCTCGCGCTCATGGCGCTCACGTTGGTTCCATATAGCAGGATAGGACGCGAGTTCATGCCGCCGCTATACGAAGGCGATTTCTTTTATATGCCGACCACGCTGCCGAGCATCTCGGTTACCAAGGCGCGCGAGCTGCTTCAGCAGACCGACAAGATAATCAGGACATTTCCCGAAGTCCAGAACGTATTCGGAAAGATCGGCCGGGCCGAGACCGCGACCGATACGGCGCCGATGAGTATGATCGAGACGACCATAATGCTCAAGCCCGAGGACGAGTGGCGCGAGGGCATGACGCCCGATAAGCTCCGGGCCGAGCTCGACGCCGCGATCGAGTTTCCCGGCCTCACGGACGCGTGGCTGATGCCCATAGACGCGCGTATCGGCATGCTCAGCACCGGCATCAGGACGCCCGTCGGCATCAAGGTCAGCGGGCCCGACCTGCAAACGCTTGAAAATATCGGCCGCGACATCGAAGCCGTCGTTCGCGAAGTGCCGGGAACCGCAAGCGCGAGCTCCGACCGTGTGTTCGGCGGCAACTACCTCAACTTCCGAATCGACCGCGATCGAATTGCCAGATACGGGCTCACGGTGGGCGACGTGCAGGACATATTGCAGTCGGCAATCGGCGGGATGAACATAAGCACCACCATCGAGGGGTTGGAGCGTTATCCCATCAACTTGCGTTACAGCCGCGAACTCCGTGACGATATCGAGTCTTTAAGGGGCGTTCTCGTGCCGACGCCGACGGGCCAGCAGATCCCGCTCGCGCAGCTCGCCGACATATACTTCGAAAAAGGCGCTCCCATGATAAAGAGCGAGAACTCGCGGCCCAACGCCTGGATTGCCGTCGATATCAAGGGTATCGACGTCGGCACATACGTGGAAAACGCGAAGAAGGTGGTGGCCGAGCGGGTCGAGATACCTGAAGGTTATACCGTCAAGTGGAGCGGACAGTACGAGTTCATGCAGCGCGCCAAGGAGCGCCTGACGCTCGTCATTCCGATGACGATAATGATCATCTTCGTGATCCTCTATCTGAACACGAAGTCCGTAATCAAGACAATGATAATATTCCTCGCCGTGCCTTTCTCGCTCGTCGGCGCGATCTGGCTGATGTATCTCCTCGGATACAACTTCAGCATTGCGGTCTGGGTAGGCATCCTGGCGCTCGTCGGACTCGACGCAGAGACGGGCGTCGTCATGCTCCTGTATCTCGACCTTGCCCATGACGGCGCAATCCGCGACGGGAAGATGAGCACCACCGGCGACCTCGTCGAGGCCATCTACCACGGCGCCGTCAAGAGGATACGCCCCAAAATGATGACAGTCATAACGACCATTGCCGGGCTGCTGCCCATCATGGTCGGAACCGGCGCGGGCTCGGACGTCATGAAGCGGATAGCCGCCCCCATGGTCGGCGGCCTGGTCACGTCCATGCTTTTGGAGCTGGCAATCTATCCCGTCATCTATTACATTTGGAAATCGCGAGGACTCAGGGAGGGCGAGCCTATCCCCTCGCCGGATTCCCAATCCAACTGATCGTAACGCTGCCTATCTGGCGAAGAGAACAAATCCAAAGCATAATATTTAAGGAATGATAAATGGATGTAGGGTTGTAAGTGCAAACCGGATTTCCCGAGTCACCCCCAAATTGACACACCTTCACCTCGGTTGGTATACTTCTTGTATCCCATATTTTGCTTATGACAGCATGACTTGAAGGTACGATTGTTCCTTTCGCCCCGTTCGGATGCTTCTTGTCGATCTCAAGCGGCAAAAGATCACGGATTGATTCGGAAATTTTCGGCAGACATGCCGGAGGGTATGGATACTTCCGGGCAAAGCGTCATTGGAAGACTGCTCCGCGCCTGGTGTTTAGCGGAGGCCGACGCCCGCCTGGCGGCTTTTGGAGGTAAGTGAATGTCCACGAATAATAAATGCGATTTGGAGCCGTTTTTCTATCCCAAGACCATCGCGGTCGTGGGTGCGTCGCCTTACAGCCAGGATTTCCGGTGGGGCGGCAAAACGTTCATAGAGGGCCTGGTCAAGCAGAACTACCTCGGCAAGGTCTGCCCCGTACATCCTAAGGCGGAAAACGTCCTGGGGCTGAGGGCATACAGGAGTGTTCGAGATATCCCGTACGACATCGATCTTGCGATATTCAGCATACCGGCCCCCGCCGTGCCCCAGGTCATGGAGGACTGCGTCGCCAAGGACGTCAAATTCGTCCACATATTCACCGCCGGCTTCAGCGAGACCGGTCTCGAAGACAGGACTAATCTGGAGAAAGATATTGTCGCGGTGGCCCAAAAAGGCGGCGTCAGGGTCATTGGGCCCAACTGCATGGGCGTCTATAATCCCGACGCCGGCGTGGCGTGGGTGAAGGATTTCCCAGCCCAAAGCGGTCCCGTCGGCTTCGTCTCGCAGAGCGGGCAGTTGGCCGGACACTTCATCGAAGTCGGCAAGAACCGTGGTGTCAGGTTCAGCAAGGTTGTCAGCTTTGGCAACGCGAGCGACCTGCAGTGTCACGAGTTCCTCGAATACCTTGCCGACGACGACAAGACCGAGATCATAGCCTGCTATATCGAGGGTCTCAAGGACGGACGCGCCTTCTTCGAACTCGCAAAGAAGATAACACCGAAAAAGCCGCTTGTTGTGTGGAAGGGCGGACGCACCGAAGGCGGCTCCAGGGCCGTCAGCTCGCACACCGCTTCGATTGCCGGCTCGACCGAAATATGGAAAGCCCTCTGCAGGCAGACGGGGATAATACAGGTCAGTTCTATCGAGGATCTCGTGTCGACCGTGGCCGCCCTCGAAAGGCTGACCCCGCCTCCCAGGCCAAACGTCGCGATCGTCGGCGGCGCCGGCGGCGGAAGCGTCACGATGACCGACGCGGCCGAGAGCGCGGGGCTCAAGGTGCCACACCTGTCGGAAGAGACCATCCGCGGGCTTGGCGAGTTCGTCCCCGTCCATGGCCAGAGCGTGAAAAACCCGCTCGATATCTTCAGCGTGCTTATCAATCCCGAGCACTTCGCGAGGATGATCGAGCTTCTGCGTGAAGACCCGCATATCGACGCGCTGATATACTACCAGCGTGTGGAATGGGCCTTAAGGAGGGAGAATATCTTCCTGGACATGATTATGGACATGACGATCGAGGGCGCGAAAGATTTGAAAAAGCCCCTGTTTCTCGTGCTTGCCGACGCAACGTCGCTTGAGGGCATGGCGCTCAGAAAGCACGCGGAAGAAAAGTACAACAACGCCGGCCTGCCAACGTTCCCCACCTTCGATGAGGCCGCACGCACGATCTGCAACCTGAGCGAATACCATAAATATTTGTCGTCGCGGGGCTGATTCGCACGTGTCGGCAATCTCCAGTATGCGATGCAGGGGCGCATGGAAGTGCGCCCTTACCTAATCTATGATGTCTCCGCCGGTTCGGGCGGTCTGGAAGGGCGAGCGAAGAATATCGTCACCGCGGCAATAAACTGCAGCACGGCGGTTATCAGAAAGCTGAGTTTATACGTTTCGGTGAAATCGTACAAAAACCCGGCCATAAGAGGTCCCGTCATACTGCCCGTCATCATTATGGGCGCCATAAAACCTTGAATCTTCCCGAACGCCGCGCGGCCGAAATACTCGCCGCGTATGGCCGGGCTCAGCGGTATTGTGCCACCGAAGCCGATCCCGAATAACGCCGAATACAGCAGCGCACCGGGAATATCGTGGGCGTAGATCAAAGCAAATATGCCCAGCCCGCTCAGCGAGTACGAGATCATGAAAAGATAGCGTTTGTCCACGAAATCGCCCAACCATCCGAACGCGAGTCTGCCGATGATGCTCAACAGCGTGAAGAGGCCGATTCCGAGGAATGCGGCCTTTTCGGGCGATATGCCGGCGTCGGTGAGCGCGTTGACCGAATGGACCGTTACCATGGCGTGCGCCAGCGCGGAGAGAAAGAAAGCGAATGCGAGAATCCAGAACGTTCTGGACGCCATCGCTTGCCGCAGTGTCCAATCCACCTCGCCGGAAGCCGAGGAAGGTTCTTCGGCCGGAGTCGAAACGGCCTTCGCTTCGTCTTTCTTCTCGTTGTCGTTCAATGGGGGATCGCCATCAGGCCTGAGCCCGACATCTTCGGGTCGCCGTTTCAGGATGAGCGATAAGGGAAGCACCACGACCCAGATCGCAACCCCGATAATGACGAATGAGATGCGCCATCCGTATTGTGAAATGAGTCTCGCCGCCACGGGAGCGCACCAGAACCCGCCGATTCCCGCCCCTACCGCAAGCAGCGAAAGCGCGCGCGAGCGCTGCCTCACGAACCAGTTGGCCACAACGGTCATCGCGGGCACATATAAAACCGCGCTCATCCCGATCGAGAGCAGGACCCCATATACCAGGTAAAATTCCAGCAGCGAATCGATAGTGTACATCAAAACAAAGCCGAGCCCGGCGATTATTCCCCCGATGAAAACGACGATGCGGGGGCCATACTTATCCACCGCCCAGCCCACAACGGGCGATGCAAGCCCACCCTCCACGCTTCTCAGGGAGTATGCGCCGGCCGTCATTGCGCGGGTCCAGCCGAACTCGTTCATCATCGGTTTGAAAAACACGCCGAAACAATAAAGCCACGTGCCGTAGCCGATCATGCAGATGATGTTCGTGGCCGCTACTATCCACCAGCCATAGAAAATCTTTTTCTTCATTTCAATAGAGATCCCCGGTTTCTTGCTGCCGTGAAGGAATCAAGCAGGCGGCTCGGGGGCGTGAGGGCTGGGAAACACTCTACCATTTTTATCACAAATACACCATGCAATGCAAGGATAAACTGGACATTCACAACCTCGACCGAGTATGATAACAGCTGCAAATGACATTATGCGAAATGCATTTACATCGAGGCGATACCATGGATGAAATCAGGGTGCTCTCCCCCACGGCGATCCTGGGCTACGGCTATCCGCGCGCGTCGCTCGAAGAGGGGATGCGTCGCAATCCGCACGTTATTGCCGTCGACGGCGGCTCGACCGACGGAGGTCCGTACTACCTGGGAATCGAGTCGACGGGCGGCGACGCGTCGGGCTTCATCGAGATGCTTTCGCACGACGTCGGCCCGTTGCTCGAGGCGGCCACCTCGGCCAATATCCCGCTCATTATCGGCTCGGCCGGGTTCGCCGGCGCGGAGCTGCATCTGCAGGCGACCGTCATGGTGATCCGCAACATCGCCGACCAAATGGGGCTCCACTTTCGCATGGCCGTCATCCACGCGGAGATCGAGAAGGAATACGTCAGGGCCAGACTGCGCGAGGGCAAGGTCAGCCCGCTCGGTCCCGTGCCGGAATTGACCGAAAACGAGATCGACGCCAGCGTCCGCATTGTCGGCCAGATGGGCGTCGAGCCGTTCGTGAAGGCTCTCGAGGCCGACGCACAGGTCATCGTCGCGGGCAGGGCGAACGATCCCAGCATGTTCGCCGCGATCCCGTTTCTCAAAGGCTTCGACAAGGGCCTCGCGCTGCACATGGCGAAGATACTCGAATGCGCCGCGATCGCCGCCGAGCCCGGCAGCGGGAGCGACGCGATGATCGGAACGCTCAGGCGCGACTGCTTCCTCGTCGAGCCGCTCAATCCGGAAAGGGTCTGCACCACCATCTCGGTCGCCGCGCACAGCCTGTACGAGAAATCCGATCCGCTCCATCTTTACGGTCCCGGCGGGATCGTCAATCTGTCCGATGTCAAATTCGAGCAGCACGACGAGCGAACGGTCAAGGTGTCCGGCAGCCGCTATATGCCTGAATCCGCGTACAGGATAAAGCTCGAGGGCTCGAAGCGCACAGGCTATCGCACGATCTGCGTTGCGGGCGTGCGCGATCCCGGCACCATCGGCCATATCGACGAACTCATCCGCGAGGCGAAAAAGGAGGTTGCGGAAAAATACAGCGAGCAGGCGGACTCATATGCGCTGATCTTCCACGTGTATGGGCGAGACGGCGTGATGGGCGATCTGGAGCAGCAGGGCGACTTTAGTCCGCGCGAGCTTGGGATCGTGATCGAGGCCGTGGCGCCGACGCAGGGGCTGGCGACCGGTGTCTGCGCGAGCGCACACACAACTATGCTTCATTACGGTTTTCCAGGCCGTGTCTCGACCGCGGGCAACCTGGCGGTTCCGTTTTCGCCGCTCAACATCCCCGCAGGCCCCGTGTACGAGTTCAACATCTATCACCTGGTCGAAGAGGACGACCCCTGCCGGTTGTTCCCGATGGATATCATCGATATTTGAGGACGCCATGGGCAAGAAAAAACTCACCGAACTCGCGCGCGTCATCCGCAGCAAAAACGCCGGTCCCTTCGAGCTGACATTCGACATCATCTTCAAGGACGCCGACAGTTACGAGTGCGCAAAACGGAGCGGCGTCTTCTCTCCCGAGCTGTTCGCCGAACTCTACAGGATCCCCGTCGAAAAAGTGCTCAACTTTTGCTTCTTCGACCAGGCCCGCGCGATCAAGGCGACCATCGCCCGCTCTATCAGCTCCGGCAGCGCCGGCGACAACGACGTCTTCGGCGCCCAGCAGCACGCCCCCCTCCTCGAAATCGAGATTCCGTGGGAGGACTGAATATCGGATACTGAGGTTTTCTTAACGGGTCGAAGCCGGAAGCCTTATTTCAACTGTCGTTCCCTGGCTTGGTTTGCTTGAAATTTTCATAGTCCCGTTGTGCGCTTCAATGATCTTCCTGCAAATAGGGATGCCGAGCCCAATTCCTTCGGTCTTTGTCGTGAAAAAGGGCTCATATATTCGCTTCAAGTTCTCTTTGTCGAATCCTGCGCCGGTATCGGAAATTGAAATTTCCAGAAAGTCCCGGCCGTCAGCCTCGGGAAAACTCGATTGTATTCGGAGGTTCCCTCCTTGGGGCATTGCCTCGGCCGCGTTTGATATGAGATTCAGCAAAACTTCCTGGAATCTTGTAGAATCGACCTGAACCGGCCTGTTTTCCTGCTCCAATTCAACATGGACGGTTATGTTGCGCAGCTTGTGGTCCAATGTTTTCAATGCCCGTTTTACAAGACCGCGAATGGATTGCGAAGAATATTGGAGCTGGACCGGCCTCGAATAATCGAGCAAATCACCGACGATGTTATCCAGCACATTGATCCCGTAGGTTATCTCTTCCAGAACCTCTTCCGTATTCCCTTCCTTCCCCACTTTCTTCTGCATTACTTCTGCGCCCATTTTTATTACTTGGAGCGGGTTTCTGACCTCATGTGCCACCACTGAGACCATCCGTCCAATCGCCGCCATGCTCTCTGCCTGTCGAAGCTCCCCGACCTTTTTCTTTACCGTTTCTTCAAGGCTTTCCGAAAGACTCCTATATCGAGCCTCGCTTTCCTTCAGCCGTCTGAATAGGATGTTGTGGGGTTCTCTCAATCCGGTGACAATGACGGCCTCATAGATCAGGTAAAAAGATGCGATCTTTAGAAAGTGACCTAAGAGATTGGACAGGCTGTATGCGTGCGCGTAGAACGTAAAAGCGAGTTCGGAACAGATTGTCACGACCACTGACGCTACCAGCAGCTTGAATACCGGCGCGTTGAAATCCCCTCGCTTTCGATATATTGCGAATATCGAGGCGACAAGAATCAGGGAAATGACATACTCGCTGATTTTCTTAAAGGGCGTCAAGCCGGTCCCTTCAACAAAACAATCCGGAAAGACCCTCCAATAGAAAATGGTCGCCAGCAGGAAACAGGAAACTCCCGCGTATGCCGGGAAGATGAGATTTGCCTTGAGCCTCCGGCCAAGAAGCAGGGCGGCGGCAAGCAGAGACAGAGCCTCCAGATATCGGGTGGCAATCCATAGCTGGGTAGGCAAATTTGTATTGGATTCAGGGAAAACATTCATTCCCGTGTATGCCAATGTGTGAAAGAGGTCCAGGCCGCCGACGAACAGATATGCAATGCCCAAAAGCAGAAAATAGTCACTATCCGCAAATCGACGCGAGTTCCAGGCGACAACAAAAATGCCGCACGCCACAACGATACTGAATATTTCCGCCAGGCTGTGAAAAAGCAGGTAGTTGTAAAGACTGATAGCGTAAAGGCCGGATAGCAGGGATATGCTTATTAACACGTATGAATATTTTCTTGTCACGGCAAGCTGTTTTCCGGTTGATTCACTCTTGGGGGTCAACTTGTCTCTGTCGAGATTATGAGTCATGAAATCCCAAGGTCTCCGCGAGAGGGGATTGCCTCGGTTCCGTTTCGCTCAGCCTGCCCAGGGCCGCTTGAGTCTTTATATATAGCAGAAAAATCTTATCATGTGAAATCGAAATGATCAAGCCAATCTCTATCGGGGCGAAGCATGAAAGAGCCGGCAATTGATTATTGAGGCGCCGACGGGAGACGATCGCAGAACGCTATTTTTCATCTCAGATCTTACGGAAGCTATATGTCCTGCTCCCTTTCTTGGACAGCTCGAAAAGCCCACCCTTGGTCATTCCGGCGAGGATGGCGTCTTCTTTCATGTGGTGGTCGCTGAAGGAGAGGACGGCGTCGGGCTTCATCACCCGGTGCAGTTCTTGCAATATTCCGTCCGGATCGGAGAAATGGTGGTAGATGTCATAGAGGATGACAACGTCGACGCTCGCGGTTTCGAGTCCGGCAGGCGTGTCGGCCTCGATGGGCGCGATGTTCGTCAGGCCTTCGCTCGACGCCCGCCGCTTTACGCTCTCTATCGCCGCCGGGTGGATATCTACCGCATACACCTTTCCCTTTGCACCGACGAGTTTGGCGGATTCGATCGAGAAACCGCCCGGCCCGCAGCCGTAGTCGAGAACTGTGGCGCCGGGCTCGATGCCGATCTCCAGCAGCTTTTCCTTCGGCGGCTTGATGCGATCACGAATTTTGAAGACAAAAGCCATGCACGCGAAAGCAAAATTACTCATTTGGCCGGACATAATATCTGAATCCTCCTTTACGCAAATCTTATCGTGACGAAACCAGACAAGTCAAGTCGGCGGCGCCGATATTCTTGAGCCCGTGTTTCGTGCGGCCATGCGGTTGACACAAGGATGGGCCTTCTGTAGAATATCCACAGACATTAAGCGCCATTAGCTCAGCTGGATAGAGCACAGGCCTCCGGAGCCTGGTGTCGGGGGTTCGAATCCCTCATGGCGCGCCCCATTCCTCCAGCAGTCGATCCGGGAGATTCCCGAATCCGGCCGATCACCGGCTCCTCGGAGTTCCGAATGACCGTACGTCTCATGCATCTTGCCGATCTTCACCTCGGCGCACCGCTCTCGTATCTGGGCGATAAGGCCGCGCAGCGCTCGCAGGAGCTTGAGTCGGCCCTGATGCGCGCGCTGGACCTCGCGCAGGAAATGAGCGTCCATGCAATCGTCATTGCCGGCGACCTGTTCGATTCGTTCGATCCGCCGCCCGAACTTGTTACGCGCGTAAAGGCGGCGTTCCGAAAAACCTCCGACGCCGGCACACCGATAATCCTCATCCCCGGTACTCACGACAGCCACCGCTACTCCCGATGCGTTTACAGGAAAACGGAGTTTCCCGGCGTGAACATCCTGTTCGACTCCGGAAAGCCAATCAGCAAAAACCTTGGCGGCCGAGAGGTCTATTTTTACGGCTTTTCCGGAGGCGGAAAATCGAGAGGAGGCGCCTCCGTTTTCCATCGCGGCCCGGATGAAGGCCTGCATATCGCCCTTGTTCACGGTCCCGTGAGCGAGGGAACTCAT
>CBFDAY010000005.1:0-23238 GCA_965602895.1 uncultured bacterium | reverse complement strand
ACTAATATTTTAACGACGCAAACACATCGTATCCTTTGAGTTTTTCGCGGCCCCCGAGGTCGGTAAGCTCGATCAGGAAATCTATTCCCGCGATGTTCGCGTCGAAATTCTTGAGCAGCTCGACCGTTGCGGCGGCAGTTCCGCCGGTGGCGAGCAGGTCGTCGACAACAATGATTTCCTCGCCGGGCTCGATTGCGTCCCTGTGGATCTCAAGATGGTCGGTCCCGTATTCGAGTTCGTACGTGGCGCTATAGGTCTCGGCGGGCAGCTTGCCCTTCTTTCGCACGGGTACGAAGCCTGCGCCCAGCAGATAAGCCACCGGAGTTCCCAGGATGAATCCGCGCGATTCTATGCCCACGACTTTGGCGATGTCTTTTCCCTTGTGGCGCGAGACAAGCATGTCGATGGCATCTGTAAGGGCCGATTTGTCTTTGAGGAGCGTGGTAATGTCCCTGAACAGGATACCTTTCTGGGGAAAATCGGGGATGCTGCGGATCGTCTTTTTCAGTCTCTCTTCCATTGTTCCTCCGTCCACGTTCAGAATTCCTCGAAATCGATGTTGTTCAGAGAAATATGTTTCCTGAGCTTGCCGAGGGCTTTGGCCTCTATCTGCCGGATTCGCTCGCGCGTGAGCCCGAATTTGTCCCCGGTTTCCTTCAGCGTGTGCGGGTCGCCATCGGCCAGGCCGTAGCGGTATCTGAGAATGTTGGCCTCGCGATCGGTGAGCGCTTCGAGCATCTGCATCAGCTTCTGGTCTCTGAACACTTTTGTGACTATGTCCACGGGGTCGATGGACTGCGTGTCCTCGATCAGATCGCCCAGTTCCGCGCCGTCCTCGCTGCCCACGAGCGACTCGAGTGAGGTTATCCTCTGGGAGTCCCAGTGGAGTTCGGCGACATTTTCCGACGTTGTCTCGAGTTCGCTCGCGATCTCTTCGATCGTCGGCTTCCGCCCCCATTCCTTGTAAAGCCTCTGCGTCGCCTGTTTGTATTTTATCACGTTCTCCGTCATGTAGACCGGAATGCGAATCGTGCGCCCATAGTTGGCCAGATAGCGCGATACCGACTGCCGTATCCACCATGTGGCGTACGTGCTGAATTTGTATCCCTTGGTGTGGTCGTATTTGTCGACTGCTTTTATCAGGCCCAGGTTGCCTTCCTCCACCAGGTCGAGCAGTGGGAGGCCGTAGTGAAGGTATTTATTTGCGACGCTCACGACGAGCCGCAGGTTGGAAGTTATCAGTTCCTTCCTGGCCTCCTCGTCGCCATCTTTTATTCGCTTTGCAAGTTCCACTTCCTCTTCATACGAAAGAAGGGACTGGCGGGAGATTTCCTTCAGGTAGGCGTTTATGCTGCTGTCGTAATGGCGGACTCGTGACTGCTTCGGCCTGGGCGCAGGCCTGGCGGCATTTTCGTCGTATTCCATGTTGCTCATCGAGATTCGACTCAGCGAAGCATGTACAGAACCGGAGAGTATGTCGGCCGTGCAGCGGGCACGTATTGGCGCAGCATCTCCTCGGCGTATTGTCCGAGGGGGAAACGTTTCTTGGATTTTCTTATCACGCGGGGCTCGCCCTTGATGCCGGCCAACTCGGCCGCGCGCTTGATGGCGTCGTTCTGCGTGCCCAGCGCATCGACGAATCCGTATTTCATGGCCTGGCGTCCGCTGAACACGCGGCCGTCGGCATACTGCCTGACGTAGTCGACGGACATGCTTCGGCTCTCGGCCACGGCCTCGACGAACTGGTCGTATACGTCCATCAACATGTCATGAACCAGCTTGTGCTCGTCTTCGGTCATTGGGCGGAAGGCCGAGCCGGTGTCCTTGTATTTGCCGGTTTTAACCGTCTCGAACCTGATCCCAACCTTTTCCATCAGGCCTTCGATATTGGGGAATTCGGCTATCACGCCTATGCTGCCCGTTATCGTGCCGGGGTTCGCGTATATCTCGTCCGCCGCGCAGGCGACATAGTATCCCCCCGAGGCGGCGACCGACCCCATCGAGACGACGACCTTTTTCCCTTTTTCCCTGACCTTTTTCAACTCCTCATATAACTCCTGCGATGGCGCCACCGCGCCGCCGGGACTGTTTACACGGATGACGAGCGCCTTGACCGACGAATTGTCCCTGTAACTCTTCAATTGCTTCAATGGCTCCCTGATGTCGAATAGAGGACCTTCCAACTCGATAATGGCGACGCTCTCGCGCGAGGGGAATGTCCATTGGTGGCTGGCGCGGGATTGCGATACGAACAGGAGGATGGCCAGCATGCCCATGCCAAGAACGATGACCACGAGCAGGGCTACGAGCAGCCCCGTTCGGCATCCCTGATTCGTCGTCATTTCTCGGTTGGGTTGCATGGCTGATAGGGAAAATACTTGGGTCGCGACAAAAACTGTCGCGTCCCGGGTTTCATTGCCAAATGCTCGGGAGTCCGACGGCCTCCTCTCATTCGTTAATGCGGAAACATTATATCAATACGCAGGCCGGTTTGCAAACAAATTTCGGGATTGACGCCAGGACCCGCCGGCCGGTCTCCGCAAAAGTGAAAATGTGGCCGGATGGTCGAAGATCGTCTTTCGCGTGATGTGTGCGCCGTAGCCTTCGTCGATCCATCCGCGCCGCCGCCCGCGCACGTCAAAAGAGGCGACCGCGCGCCTTGCGAGTTGTGCCTGTCCTGATTTCGTTTCCGTCGGTTTCGACAACGATCGCACCGCTTCCGCTCGTGGAAAGCACAGTATCGCAAAGCGGCGTGTATTGCGCCATTCGCTTTTCCATGCTCTGATTGACCCGGTATGTCCTGCCCGATATTACGGCCAGTTGCGGCTCGACGAGCTCGAGGAATTCGCGGTCAAAACCGCTTCTCAACCCGTGATGCGACGCCTTTAGAATTTCGCTGCGAAGCTCCCACCCGGAATCCTTCATGTTACGAAAGGCTTTTTTTCCGGCGTCGCCCACAAGGAGTATGCCGGTGTCTCCGTATGATACCCGCAGGACGAGCGAGAGATCGTTGTCGGAAAAGGCGGCGTGGGTTGCGCCGGGCGGCGGATTGAACACCTCGATTCGCACGCCATCGACACCCGAAACCAAATCGCCCGCAACCGAGGTTTCCACCGGGCATCCCCGCCTTTCCGCCTCTCGCAGAATCTCCGAAAATTTCGGCGACATCTCTCCCGGGGCAGGCAGCAGCAGCCGTCCTATCCGGAAATTCCTGATGAGAAAAAGCGCCCCGCCGGTGTGGTCGGCGTCCGGATGCGTGAGCACAAGCGTGTCTATCGCGCATATGCCCTTCTTCCACAGGAAAGGCGCGATTATATGCTCGCCGCAGTCCAGGTTGGGCGCCGCGAAGCCGGTATCGACCAGCATTGTCTCTCCCGCGGAAAACTCCAGCAGGCAGGCGTCGGCATCGCCGACTTCGAGGAAGGTCGCCCGAAGAGGACTCTCGGCGGGGTCGCCGACAAAAGACGTTGCGACGATGAGCATGGCGGCGGCCGCAAAAGGCGCGAGCCTGCGAAGCGAGTTGACCCTCCACCAAACCATCATTATCGCAAGCGCCTCGAGCCCCAACACCCACAGGGGGGGAGAAGCCACGCGCATGGAGCTGCCCGGCGCCAGGGAGCACAACTTTACGACGCCGAAAATCGTCCATGCAAACGCCTCGGCCGCAAGCCCGAACACGACCGCGCCCTCTAGCCACACGAACCCGAGCAAGAGGCATGCAAACCCCGCCGCCAATACGAGGGACAGGACGGGAATCACTATCAGGTTGGCGATGGGGAACACGAACGAGACGATATTGAAATAATATGCAATCAGCGGGATCATGCCGATGCCTATGACGAGCGAGGCGAAAGTCGTGATCGCCAGCCTGTTCAGTATGGGCGCGGGAACTTTTCGGAGCTTTTCCCGCGCCGCCGGATAAAATTTCTTCCTGAAATGGGGCTCGAAAGTGCATAGCAGCAACACGGCCGTGAACGAGAGCTGGAAGCCGACATTGTCTATTATCACCGGGTCCGCGCCGACGATGATCAGCGCGGCGAAGGCCACCGACGTCAGGAAATCGCCCTCGCGGCTCAGATAGTATGCCGCCAGCACGAGCGTGAGCATTATCGACGCCCTCATCACCGAAACGCTGCCGCCGGTGGCGAGCGCAAAGAGCCACACGGCCAGGATCGACAGCGCGACGCGGGCCTTCCTTCCCATAGGAACCGGCGTGAGCGCAAGCGACACGATCAGATAGACGAGCCCGACGTGGAGCCCGGAAATCGCAAGAATGTGAAACGTGCCGGTTCGCTTGAACCAGTCTTCCATCTCCTCCGTCAGCAGGCCGCGCTCGCCGAGGAGTATCGCCGACAGGAAAGCGCGCGTCTCTTCGGTGCGGGTGGAGCGCGAGATTATTTTCAGACCCTCGCGGCGAAAATATTCCCTGAACCGGCGGGATGGGGCAAGCCGGTCCTTGCCCTGCACGACGGCCGCGCCCGGCCCTTGCGCATGCATCGTGGTGAATATTCCGAGCCGTTGCATATAGCGTTCGTAGTCGAACGTTCGCGGATTCTTAAATCCTCTGAGCAGCCTCAACTTGCCGGTCACCCGCACCAAGTCGCCCGGCTCGATGGTCGCGTCGGACTCATACCAGCTAACCCGCGTGCGGCCGCCGACGCGCGCATTTATGCTCTCGCCGCCCAGGTCGGTCTCGATGCCCTCGACGTCGAGGACGAACCTGGTGCGAGGGCCGTCCGGCGTGGGCCGGCACTCGCTTACGACGCCGCGGATGCTCGCAACCAAAGGAGTGTCCGACGCGTAATGCTGCGCGAGCGGGTCGGGTGTCTCCAGCACGTATGCCTTCACGAGATAGATGCACGCCCCGAGGAAGAACGTTGCCGCCATCACGGCCACAGCCGCGGGCGTGCGCCTTTTCAGGGCGATGAGCAAAACGGCCGGAAAAAACGCGAAAAGGAAGGCCACGAGAAACGGAGGAAAAGAAGGATCAAAGGCCGAGGCAAACGCCGTCCCGCCCACAAGGGCGGCCGAAATCCAGACGAGAGGTCTTCGCACGATCATATGCTTGGGTCTCAGGCAAGCGGCCGTCGAGTATACCATTGTGAGGAGCGCCGAGTCAGAGCGATCCCATGACCGGGGAAATGCTGCCGCCAAAAATTAAACCGGATAGGCGCCGGCTTAAGAAAATGGATATATACGATCTGCAGCCTCTGCGATTGCCGGATCCGCGAGGGTCGCCCGCCCATGCGCCTTTATTCGCCCAGCATGAAGTTCACGACGTTTTCGTCGATGAAATCGTTGATGCGTCCAAAGAGTTCGCTCGCCTGAAAGCCGGCTTCGGCCCTTTCGGGTTTCAGCCATTTCATTTTGACCTCGACCCAAAGCTGCCTTGCGTCTTTCAGAAGCGATTCTATCCTGATCTCTTTTTCCACCGGGTCGTCTCCGACGGGCGGAATCACGAATCTCAGGCCGCCGCCGGCTATCGGCCCGCCGAGGGATGAGAGATCCGACTGCGCCCTGCCCAGCATATTTTCCCAGATGTATTTGAAGGCGTGCGGGTATTCGGCGCTGCAATCGAAAAGTTTTCGGATGCATCCGTCCCTTGCGGGAAACGCCTGGGGTTTGGGGTCGGTAAACACTTTGAGGTAGATATCGCCCACCGCGTCGGCGATTTGCGGAAACAGGACGCTGTTGGGGTTTTCGGGCATGAGGATAAGAAGCTGCCCGGCGTTGGGGGAATTCATGAAGGTTTCGACAATGACCGCCGCGCCCTCATACGACGCTTTTATCCCGATGCCGCCTTCCTTCTTTGCGGTGTTCTCGGCCTCGAGGCCGATGAGACTGAGTTCCTTTTGGAACTGCAGTTTCTTGTCGACGGTCAGAGGTTTTTTTGGGGCGATCACGTAGTTCAAACCGATATGAATCACCCGCCGACTTTCTTTGAGCATATGCTTCCCGCTCCTTGTTCCGCAATAGAAAAAGAGACGCCTCAGTTGCTTATTGGAGTTCCGACCGAAGCAATAGTATCGCGATATCGCGCCCGAGTCAAGTAATACATCCTCCCTTCATGATGCCGTGCGCGTGTCGGCGCGAAGAAGGGCTCGCGCTGTTTCACATATCGAGAATGCGGCTTTGGGAATCTCGTTTTTATGAGCCGGAAGCTGTGGGAGTGACTGCTGGGATCAATCGCCGAGGTAGCGGCTGACGAGCGCCTTGATGTCCTCGGTGTTCAGCGGCTTGACCATGTAGTCGGTGGCGCCGGCAGCCATTGCCTTCTGGACGTGCTTTTCCGAACCCACGGCCGAGATAAAAATGATAGGAGTGAGCGATGTCTCGGGCTTGTCGCGCAACTCGTTGCAGACCTCGTACCCGTCCATGTCGGGCAGCATCACGTCGAGCAGAATGAGGTCGGGGCGGTGCTCTTCTGCACGAGTCAGGGCCACCTTCCCGGTGAGCGCGGTGTGCACCTCCAGGCCGAGCTTGGTCAGGCTTATCTGGAGGAACTCCCTGAACGGGGCCTGGTCCTCAACTACTAGAACTGTTCCCTGAGGCATTTTGTTACCTCCGAGCCGCCGGCTGCCGCGCCTGCGGCCTTTCAAACACTCACAGGGTCACTGCAAAACCCTGGCATTGTTCGGCAAAAGATATTTTGGAAGTCCGGCAACGATATCCGGGACTTCCCTAAAATTACCATATCAGCAAAGCATATTGCAAGCAAATCTACATGTTCGAGGCCCTGTTTCCCATCCCTTCATAGCCGATCCGGCCTGAAAATGTATCATCCTGCGACATTTTTGCCGGGTAGGGATAACAAAATCGTCACATGCCTCGCGGCATCGGCTTTAGTGTATTCCCTTGCTCCAGGGCCGGCCGTCGTGTCGCATGGCATCGACAACTAAAAGTCCATCAAGAGGATACGACGGCGCGCCACGGCAGAATCGCCCTCTCAGGCCCGCATCCTCGGGTCGAGATAGTCCCGCAGCGAATCGCCGAGAATATTCATCGATATTATGGTTAGTGCAATTGCCATGCCAGGGAAAACCGTGATCCAGGGGGCGGAATTCAAGAAGCTGCGTCCGTGGCTTATCATGGAGCCCCACGAAGCCGTCGGCGGCTGGACCCCGAGCCCGAGAAAGCTGAGCGCCGCCTCGCCGAGCATGAACCCGCCGAGCCTCAGGCTGGCGGCCACGATCAAAAGCGGCACGCAGTTGGGGAGCACATGCCGCAGCAGCAGCCGAGGGCTGGAGCAGCCGACGGCCGTCGCGGCGGAGAAATACTCCGTCTGTTTTATCGAGAACACCACGCTTCGGCTCAAGCGCGCGAACGTCGGCCAGCCCACCGCCGAAAGCGCGATGAAAACCGATACGGCGCCGGGCGGGATCACCACGCTGATCGCGATTGCAAGCAAAAGGCTGGGAAACGCGAGGGTAACATCGGTGAGGCTGACGGCGACGGAATCGACCGGTCGCCCGAAGAATCCTCCCAGCAGACCGACCGTCGTGCCGAGAATGAGGGAAAGAACCGTGGCCACCAACCCGATGCCGAGCGACAGGCGCGCGCCGACAAGCGTGCGCGCCAGTATGTCGCGCCCGTGGTTGTCCGTGCCGAACGGATGGGTCGCTGTCGGCGGCGTGAGCGCGCTGTCCAGGTCGATCTCGTTGGGCGAATACGGCCAGATCATCGGTCCGATAAGGGCCGCCAGCACGATTGCCGCGAGCGCAAGCGCCGCGAGCGCGCCCATCTTATTTTGCCGGAAGAAACCCCTTGCCGCACTGAGGCCCGGCATTGCTTTTTCAGTCATTTGAATTCCCGCCAAGGTTCCGAGGCCGAGAAAATCAGATCTGTTCCTGCTGTCCCGCCGGCTCGACCCTCGGATCGATCGCCGCGTAGAACACATCCACGAGCAGGTTGACCGCGACAAACACGACCGCGCCGAAAAGCACGGTTCCCAGAATCACGGGATAGTCATGTTTCAATATTGCCGTCATCGCGTATCTGCCGATGCCGTCCCACCCGAAAATCGTCTCCGTGAGCACCGACCCGTTCAGGTAGCTGCCCATGTCGATTCCGATAAGCGTAACGACGGGTATCAGGGCATTGCGGAGCGCATGTTTGGTGGCGGCGGCAAACCGGGACACACCCTTCGCCCTGACGGCGGTCATATAGGGCTGCGACATCGCCTCGAGCATGCTCGAACGGGTTATGCGGGCGATGAAGGCGGCCGAGTTCGTGCCGAGCGCGATAGCCGGCAGCACGAGGTATGCGAGCGCGCCGTTGCCCATTCCCGAGGACGGGAACCATCCGAGCCCGTATGCGAATATAAGAACGAGCACGAGCGCGAGCCAGAAAACAGGGGTCGAGATACCGACTACGGATATGATCCCGAAGAACCTGTCCACCCATGAATTGTGTTTTATCGCCGAGACGATTCCGAGCGTCATCCCGAAGAGCACGGCCACGACGATGGCCGCCCCGGCCAGTCTCAGCGTGTTCGGGAATTTTTCGATCAGGCTCAAGGAGACCGGCCTGTTGGTATAGTAGGAGCGGCCGAGTTCGCCCTTTCCCACAAGCAGCAGATACCTGAAAAACTGCGCCGGCAGCGGCTCGTCCAGCCCCAGGCTCTCGCGTATCTGCTCTATCGTGGCCTCGTCCGCGCGTTCGCCCACCATCGCCAGCGCCGGGTCGCCCGGCACCATCTTCAGGATTGCAAACACTATCAAGGCCACCCCGATCAGCGTCGGCACGGCAAGCAACAGCCTGCGCCCGGCATACGATAGCAGCGGGGGTCTCAACATCAGGTAAGCCGCGGCCAAAACCAGCAACACTCCAAAAGGCGCCAGCAGGAGCATTCCGGCCGGGCCGCCATTTCGCGCGCCGGTCGATTCCGCCGTCGCAGTGAGGGCGACTTCGGTCCCCTTGTCGGCATTGTATATGGCGGGCGGCGAGTAGCCGGTCACCCAGGGCTGCGTGAGGAAAAAGTCGGCCTTGTGCCAGAGGAACACCCACGGCGCGTCCTCAATGATTATCGATTCGGCCTCTTCATAGAGCGGCATGCGCCGCCGCGGATCGGGCTCGCGCTGGGCGCGCTCGATGATCGAGTCGAACGCCGGGTTATCGTAAAAGGCGCGGTTTCCCGATGCGCCCCAGTTGGACGAGTGGAACACGGGGAACAGAAAGTTTTCGGCGTCGGGATAGTCGGCGTGCCACGAGAGCAGGAACATGTCGGCGTGGCCGTCGCTCACGGCCTGCTTGAACGCCGTCCACTCGAGCTGCACGATTTCCACATCGAGCCCCGCCTTGCGCAAGTAGTATTGGACGGCCTCGCTGATTTCGAGCGAGCTGCGGCGCGCCCTCTGATAAAGCTTTATGGGACGGCCCGCCTTCCCGCCCAGGCTTTGCAGCATCTCTCTCGCGCGCTCCGGCTCGTACTCGTACCTCCGCCCGTCGGTGGTGTGGCCCGGCAACTCCGGCGGGATCGGGCCTTTTGCCGGCTGCGCGCGCCCCTGCAGCGTCACGTCCGCGATTTTTTGCCTGTCGATCGCCATGTTGATCGCGCGTCGGAACACGGGATCGTCCATCGGGGCCTTGCGGCAGTTGAAGCCGAGATAGTAGGTGTTCAGGCCGACGCGCGACTTCATCTGTTTTTGCCAGAACGGATCGCTCGCAAACCGCGCGAACTCGGCCGCCGGCACCTCGACTATGTCGAGATTGCCCGCCTCGAACTCCGCGATCCGCGTGAATTCTTCGGGGAGCACTCGGTAGTTGATCGCATGCGCGCGCGCAGACTCGCCAAAGTAGCTGTCGTTGCGCGCAAGCTTGAGGACCTCGTCGTGCCTCCATTCCTGGAGCGTGAACGGGCCCGTGCCGACGACGTGATCGGAGAAATCCATACCCCACCGCTCCACCTCTTCATGCGGAACTACATAAGCGTTGGGCATCGCCAGGAACCCGATGAAGACCGAAAGCGGCCGCTCAAGCGTTATGCGTATCGTATAGTCGTCCCTTACGGCAATGCCCGCGCACTCTTCGGCATGGCCTTCGATCAGGTCGCGCGCTCCCAGCACGGGCTCGAAGAGCCACTTTCGGCGGGAGCCGGAGTCGGGCGAGAGAACGCGCTCGAACGAATACTTGACGTCGTGGGCCGTGAGACGGCGCCCATTGTGAAATAGAACGTCGCGCCTGAGGGAAAATGTGTAGGTCAGGCCGTCTTGAGAGACCTCCCAGCCGGAAGCGATGTCCGGCACGACGTTCATTTGTTCGTCGAACCTAACGAGCCCGTTGAACAATTTTGCCGCGACGGAGCCTCCGGAGACGTCGACTATCATGGCGGGATCGAGGCTGGTGGGGTCCTGCGCGAGGCTCAGTTCCAATGCCGAGAAATCCCTCTGGACGCGGCCGCAGGACAGCATCAAGAAAGACGAGGCCGCGACCACCAGCAATTTAAGAAAGAGTAGTCTATTCATCGAATCGCGCCATGCAGCCCAAGGCTGTGGAGCCGGGGTTTCCGCGCCGGTCTTGCTTCCAGGGCGTCCATTTTCCTATTGTGCCGCTTGCTTGCATGCCTCGACGAATGCCGAGAAAAGCTTCCGCCGGTTTTCGTCGAGGATCTTCTCGGGATGCCATTGTATGCCGATTATGAATTGGGACCCCTCCTTCTCGATGGCCTCGATGATGCCGTCGCCGCAGGTCGCGGCAACGATGATGCCGTCGCCGGGATCGCGAACGGACTGGTGATGGCTCGAATTGGCGCTGATGGTCTCGCGGCCGAGGATCGATCTGAGGCGCGTGCCGTCGCTGACGCTGACTGTATGTCTGTATGCCGCATCGCCGGGCAGATGATCTCCGGCGTCGGGAAGCTGATGTGGTATGTCGTAGTAGAGCGTTCCGCCGAAGTGAAGGTTGATGAGCTGCATGCCGTAGCAGATGCCGAGCAGGGGTATCTTGCGTGCGAGGGCCCCTTCGAGCAGCGCGCGATCCTGCTCCATGCGGCACCCGGGCGTCAGCGCCAGCGGTGTCTCCGGAGTTTCGCCGGGGACGTTGGAATGGAGGTCCTCTCCGCCGGAAATCACAAGCCCATGAATCATGCCGAGCACGTCATCGTAATCGGAACCCTTTCGAAGATAGGGGACTATGACGGGCGCCGCGCCCGCCTCGGCGACGGCGTCGGCATAGGAGATTTCCAGGTACTGATATGTGCGCTCAGGGTTTATCTTTTTGCCGACGTCCATGCATGTGGATATCCCGACAACCGGTTTTTTCGAACTGTTCATAGTTTCGGCTCCGTCGCGCGACACTAGTATCGGACCGACACGAGGCATAACCCATGGGCCGGGGCGGTGGGGCCGGCCCGGGAGCGGTCCTTTGCCGCTATTATTTCGGCCATTTCCCTGTGAGCGATCTTGCCTCGGCCCACCTCCACGAGCGTGCCGATTATATTTCGAGCCATTTTGTAAAGAAATCCGTTCGCCGTGATGTCGAAGTGGCAGACGTGTTCTTCGTCGGCGCAAGTGCTGACTATCCCGCCCGGCCCGAAGTCGACGGCGACGATTCGGCGGACGCGCGTTTTCTCGCCGCCGCCCGCGGCGGTAAATGATGTGAAGTCGTGCTCGCCCACCAGCGCCCTTGCCGCCTCTTGCATTGCGTCGAAATCGAGCGCTTCCCGCACGTGCCAGGCGTAGCGCTGCTGGAAGGGACTCAGGAACCGTCCGGAGGCGATCGCGTAGCGATAGGTTTTTTCCTTTGAGAACCGGGGGACGAAGCCTTCTTCGGCGTCGGCGACCTCGGTCACGCGTATATCGGGCGGCAGGATGCCGTTGAGAGACCGCTGCAGTTTGTCGCCGGAGATCGCGCTCGATGTCTTGAACGCGGCCACCTGGCCCAGCGCGTGCACGCCGGAATCGGTGCGGCCCGCCCCTGCGGAACGCACGCTTTCCCCCGACACCGTGGAAAGCGCTTTTTCGAGCAGATCCTGGATGGTGACGGCATTGTTCTGCACCTGCCATCCGGCGTAATTTGTCCCGTCATATTGAAGCACGAGCTTGATGTTGCGCACGAAAAAACTCCAGGCGCCGCCCCCGCTGATCTTTGCGTCGAAACTGGATCGGAGATTCCAGCCCCGGCTGCCGTCCACGGCATCAGGCTAAGTGTATCCGGAAAATCGCACAAAAATCAAGCGGCGACACGCCCCGGTTTCTCCGGGCATTGGAGGAAAAGGGCCGCCACGGCGGGCTTTTGTTTGGAGGAAGGAAAATGATCGGCGCGGCTGCCGCGCTGTTTGAAGAGAGATTAGAGGTCTTCAAACGTTGCTCGGGCCGGACGGTCGCTCCGGTTTCTTCACCGGAAGGATTATCTCGATCTTCGTTCCCTTGCCGGGGCTGCTCTTGATGCTGAAACCGCCGCCGTGCGCTTCTACTATCTTCTTGCAGATGGGGACGCCCAGCCCCGTGCCCGTTATCTTGGTCGTGAAAAAGGGTTCCTCGACGCGTTCCAGGTATTCGCTTCCGATCCCGCAGCCGCTATCGGAGACGGAGATCAGCAAAAAGTCGTCGGAGTCGGTCTTGTGAAATCGACTGCGTATCGTGAGATCTCCTCCGCCGGGCATCGCCTCGGCCGCATTTGAGATGAGGTTAACCAGGACCGCGCTCAGCTTGATAAGGTCCGCAGATATCTTGCGGTCTCCCTGATCCAGTTGCAGATGAGCGCTTATTCCACCGAGCTTGTGAGACTGCGTCGTCAGGGCCTGCTCGATGATATCCCGCACCGACGCGGATGAATATTGCAGTTTGACGGGTCGCGAATACTCCAATAGCTCGGTGACTATTACATTCAAAAGGTTGACGCCGTAGTCGATTCCCTCCATGATCTCCAGCGTGCTCCTGTCGTCACCGATCTCATGGCGCATCGTGTCGACGCCTGTCTGGATGTTCTGCAGGGGGTTCCTGACCTCATGCGCTACGGTGGAGACCATTCGCCCTATCGCGGCCAGGCTTTCGGCCTGCTTGAGTTCAGCCACCTTTTTCTTGACCGTCTCCTCCAGGCTCTCCGAGAGGCGGCGATAGCGCGCCTCCGATTCGCGCAGCGCCTCCTCGGCCTGCTTGCGTTCAGTAACGTCTCGAACGTATTCGATCACTCCCTTGAGCTTGTTTGTCGCTGAATCATACAGGGGGAACGAATAGAGGTCCATCCATCCTTCGATCACACCGCCCGGACCTGTTTTGGGAACGACTTCATAGGCGACTTCACCGGTCGCGAGGGTCTTATGCGTGGGGCATATCTCACATGGGTCGCTCCGCCCATGGTAAGCTTGATAGCATTTCTTGCCCGCAAGCGGCATCGCGTGCGCATACCACCGTTCCATTGTCTGGTTGACACGGATAATAGTATGCTCATTATCGAGTATGCTGATGCCATCCTGGATGCTTGCAAAGATGTCGGAAAGGAAGCTTTCTCTTTCCCGCGTCGCCTCTTCCGCCTGCTTGCGCTGGAGGGCGCTTGAAAAAATTTCTCCGACTATCTTCAGCAGTGCGATGGCATCTTCGTTCCATACCTTCTCGGCGCGGACCGAGTCGAATCCGGCAAATCCGATCACCTCTCCGCCGTAGATCATAGGCATGCATATCAGCGACCGGATTCCCTCAAGCTCCCACTCCTTTTTTTCCGCCGCCGCCTCGGGCGGAAGGTCGGCGACGCGCGGAATATGATGGATTTCGCCGCTTTTCAGTATGGACATGTGCCAGGAGAACGCATCGACGGACAGTCCCTTTAGCCGGTGGATATGCGGCTCTATTCCCTCGGCACACCATTCGTGCGTGTTGTTCATTCTTTTTCCGTTATCGTATAGCTGGAAGACATAGCTGCGGTCTACGCCCGTGAACTCTCCGATTCTGCGAAGCGCGTAGTTTATGCCACCGTCGATCTCATCGGACGGCAGGTAGATGAAATGCGTCGATATGGCCGTAACGAGGTTTTCAAGTTCGATCCGGTACCTAAGAGCGGTCTCAGCCTTTTTGCGTTCGGTGATGTCTGTGATGACTCCGCGGCCTCCGATTGCTTCGCCTTCTTTGAGGATCGGCTTGCTCGAAATGCGTATCCGGCGAACCTCGCCGGTCTTGCTGACGATTCGATATTCATTTGTCTGGAACCGGCCGGAAAGCGTTTTTTGGAAATTCTCCCTGATGAGTGGGACATCTTCGGAAAAGAACAAGTCCGTAAAAGGTCTGCCGACGATTTCCGACGGGCTGTATCCGATGAAATGTTTTATCGCCGGGCTGGCGTAGGTCACCAGCCCGTTCCGGTCAAAAACATAGATGAAATCGCTTATGTTCTCGACAAGATCGCGGTGTTTGGCTTCGCTTTCCCGAATCGCCTCCTGCGCCCGCCGGCGCCGGCGGCGCGCCTCCGCCTCGCGCAGCTCGCGCTCGACGGCCGGAACGAGGCGTGTCAGGTTGTCTTTCAGGATGCAATCGTGCGCTCCAGCTTTCATTGAGGCCACTGCGGCTTCCTCGCCGATAGCATCGGACACTATGATGAAAGGCAGGTCCAACCCTTTTTTCTTAAGGAGTGCCAACGCGTCGATCGCGCCGAAACGGGGCAAGGTGTAGTCGGCGATAACGATATCGCAGGGTTCGCGCTCAAGGGCGGCGGACATATCGGCGGCCTTGTCAACGCGGGTCCATTCAGGGTCGTGGCCCCCGCGCCGAAGCTCGTTGATTACGAGCAGCGCGTCATCCTCGGAACCTTCAATAAGCAACACCCGAAACCGCTCGTTCATCCAAGCTTCACCTCCCCAGCGGGAGCGCGCCTGAACCCGGCCGACAGGATTTTTGTCTCGACTGCGCGCGGACGATTGCAGCCAATGTCGGAATCTTCGCCCGCGTTCCTGCGCCGGAGTGAGAACGCTATCTTGTCGCGCGTCCGAGCCTCATCCGATAATCCGGGATGGTCTGGGTGACTTTCGCGGACCCTGTTTAATAATACTGTTGAATGATTCCTCTGTCAAACGGTTGAGAACTCCTGCCGCTTCCTGTTATGTGTCCGCCCGAAACGTGCGGCGCCTGCAAGCCGATCGGTCGATATACCCTCACTGCCGGGCGCACAATGTAGCCGATCAAGGATTCTGTTTGAGGAAGTCTTTTATTATCTCACAAATCTCCTCGGGCGCGTCCTCCTGGAGGAAATGCCCCGCGCGCGGAATCATGTGCGTCTCGCTGTGAGGGTAGAGCCCCTGCCAGATGGGGAGAATAGTGTCGGGCGGGAACACGTGATCGTCCTCGCCCCAGATCAGGCATGTCGGCACGTTGAGGACGTTGAGCTTTTCCTGGATCGCCTGCATCGTGGGATACGACGGCTGGTCTTTCCGGAGCGGCACGTCCTGTATGGCCATTGTCGGGATGCGGGAGTTGTAGTCGGGAAAGGGGGCCCTGTAGGCGTCGAGCAGCTCGGGCGTGATCTTTTCCTTGCGGATGATTGCCAACGGCAGGAATCCCTCGACGAAGACATTGTAAGCGAGCAGCATCGTTTCGCCGATTTCCGGCCTGCGGCACATCGCGAGGAGGGGAGGGAGGTTCTCGTCCGGAATATCCTCAGGGAAAACGAACGCCCACGTGCTCATTATTATGAGCCGCTTGATCCGGTCGGGGTGCTCGACGGCGTAGCCGAGCCCGATACTTCCGCCCCAGTCCTGCATGACGAGTGTAATGTCCTTCAGCTCGAGCTGATCCATCACGTCGGTAAAATAATCTATCTTCCTTTTGAGGAGGAACTCGGCGCGGTCGAGCGATTTTTCGGACTTGCCGCAGCCCACGTGGTCGGGCACGACGCAGCGGTAGCCGGCTTCGAGGAGAGGGGGCGCGAAGTTGCGGTAGAGGTAGGACCACGTGGGATTTCCGTGGAGCATTACAATGGGCTCGGCATCGGGATTGTCCTTGGGCCTTTCGTCGACGTAGTGCAGGCGCAGGCCGTTCACCGTCAGGTAATTGGGCTTGAAAGGATATGTTCCCCCAAAGGTTTCCTTCTGGATATCCATCGTATTCCTCCTCGTTGGGCGGTATCGGACGAGCGCGGGTGACGATGAAAATTATAATCCGCGGCGCTTGTCAATTGCAACCTGATTCGTCAGCGCCTGCATGGACAGGCGGAATGGATGGCCGTATCATCAGACAGACATGGCGCCGTGCCGAGCTTCGAGGTTCTCCGCCATTATGCGCTCGACACAATCCATCAGGTCCGCCACCGGTGGGCGCGCCATTCGGTAAAAGGAGCGCTGGCCCTCTTTTCGGTCTTCCACCAGCCCGGTCTGTTTGAGAATAGCGAGATGTTTCGAGACCGTTGACTGGTCGCAGCCGATCATTTCGACGAGGTCATTGACGCATATTTCGCCGCTCTCCTGCATGGTTTCGATCATAATGAGGCGGGCGGGATGCGCCAGCGCCTTGAGGATTTCGGCCCGTCCCTCGTATGCCCTGAAGAGTTTTTTTCGGATGAGGAGAACTTTGTCTTGACCTTTCATGGTAATATGGCCATATTACCATGAATATGAGGGCTTGTCAAGCGCAACAGGTCGGCTCGGACGCCGAAGACGGGACCCCGGCCGGGACAGCGCCGTTTGTTGTAATCGGATCGGGAGAAATCTAAACGCAAGAAAGCGCGCGGCCGAAGCTCTTCTATGTGGTGGTAAGGATGTCATCGACGGAGCGGCGTGCGGAGCGGGCTACCGTCTCGAGCGTCGAGTGCCCGTAGTAGTCGCCGACGAGGTGGAGGCCTTCGAACCGCCTCATGCCGCGAAGGAAATCCCTGAGCCTGCCATATATGCCGACCCTGTATCGCGGCATTCCGGTGTGGTGTCTCACCACCTCGACCGATGCGACTTCGTCGGAGAAATTCGGGATGATGCGGGTCATCTCCTTTGTGGCGAGGTCGACGAGAGTCTCGTCGGTCTCGTCGATGAGATCCTCGCCGGCCTTTCCCGCAAACCACACCTGCAGGACGGAGTTTCCCGACGGCACCATTTCGGCGCATTTGAAGGACGCGTCGGAGGTGAACGACGCCTTGAAACTTTCGGTGCGGGAGAAGACATACGCCCAATGCTTATCCGGAAGCCGCCTCTTCATGAAGAACACGGCCAGGGGAAGCTGGGAGTACGTGAAATCCTTGGCGACGCCTTTTTCCTCGTCGGTAAGGTCGGGCAGGAGAGGCGGAATCTCTTTGAGCGGCAGGGCGCAGATGACGCGGTCGGCCGGAATCGTTTTGGTTTCGCCGCCCACGCGCAGTTGGACGCCCTTCACCCGATTCGCCTCGACGAGAATCCGCTGCGCCTCGGCGTTGTAGGTGACCGGCAATTTCGCGGCGAGCTTCTCGGGAAAAGAGAACATCCCCGTCGGGAGGCAGGTGTCGGAGGCTGTCAGGAACTGCTTTGTGATTCTCAGGAAGTGGGCAAGGCTCTCTCCCTCGGGATCGGACATATTGAACGCCGTCACTATCGGGCGCACGAGGAATTCGAGGACCTCCTCGTCGCATTTCTGGAGCGTATACTCCGCCAGGTCGATATCCTCGAACTCTTCCAGCGGATCGTTGTAGTACGGGTCGAGCCTGCGAAAATTCTTGAGTGCGGTCCAGACGACCTTCGCGAACTTCAGGTTGGAGGCAAGGGGGATCATCCTGTACCTGATGGTGTTGTGCTTGACAAGGTAACCGCGGCCGTTGCGGATCAGTTGCACCGGCGGTCTGATGGGGCGAAGCTGGTCCTTGAGTCCGACTACATCGAGCAGTTTGAGCGTCTCGACGTAATTCGTGTGGAAATACTGCGTGCCGACGTCCACGCGCGCGCCTTCCTTCTCGAGCAACTGTATTCTGCCGCCCGGAACGGCGGAGCGCTCGAATATCTCCACTTCGCGGCCGCCCTCGCGGAGGAAGTGTCCCGAGGCCAGCCCGCCTATGCCGGCTCCGATTATCACGACCTTGCCCGATTGTCTCATTGTCCCAGAACCCTCATGGCCTGTTTCATGGTTTGAATTTTGCGATTCGACTCAAGAAAAAGGGCCCGCGTCCCTCGCAAGCCCCGTGGAAATTCAGTCGCCTTTGGATGATACATCCGTCCGAAAACCTATTTCTCCGCGCCGACGCCGACGGCGTCGAGCGTAGCCTTGGCAAGCCCTTGGAGCGCCGGGTGAGTGGCCAGCTTCATGAGGCCGCTCCCGCCCTGTATTTCATTCGCGTAGTATTCGAGCAACAATGCGAGATTTTCCTTGGCGCTCTGGACGCTGAAGTTTATCTCGTTTTCCGGGTTCTCGCCGACCTCAATGGCCTTTGCGATCAGGTCCACGACGCCCTCCTTCAACTCGGCGAGCAGGGCGCGCGCGTCGAGCCTCGGCTCACGCAGCCGGTTGGCGATGTTTGTCAGGAGTGTCGAGGCGTCGCCGCGGAGTTCGTCGGCGGCCTCATGCAGCTTGGAGTCGGGATAGTCCAACACCTGTCCGACCGCGTGCGCCACGCCCAAGAGGGACATATCTGCGGCCTGTATCTTCATATCGCGGACGTAAAGCGGGTCCTCGTTGAGGTATTCTTTCCTGTACGGCAGGCTGCCGTCGTCCTTGATGTCCTTGCCGAAGAAGAAGTATCGCTTGGCCGGCGGGATCCTGATGTGGCGGTTCACAGGATCGACGATCTCCTTCACGGTGGCCATAGACGCCTTGATCTCCGTGTATCTCGCCTGAACCTTCATGAATGTCGAGGGCTCACCGAAGTGCTGTTTCCAGCGCTGCTCCAGCTCCTTCACCATTTTCCTGACGCGGCCGTTCGGCGCGAAGCGTTCCATGGCGGGAATCATGATGTATCCCTGGAACGCCTGCTCGCGATGGCTTTTGGCGATTTGCTGGAAATGCTCATCGTCGTATTCCCTGTATCTCTCGTACGCGCTGAAGTGAATTTTCAGCATCCTCAGGATGCTCGGCCCCCATGTATTGTACAGCCGTTCGTCGCCCAGGCGGATGAATTCCAATATCTCGTGCTCGTGCAGATGCTTGTGGATCATGCCGCCGCCGTAGAAGCTGACGTCCTCCCATTTGAACGGTTTGATGCGGCCTTCTTCCTTGAGACGCTTGTAAAGGGGCGTGCCGGGGTATGGCGTCACTCGCGTGAGCTGCGCCGTCGGCGGCTCGCAGGCGAGGAAATACTGGAAATCTTCTTCCAGTATCTCGCGTGTGTGAAAATCGAAGCCCGCCATCCATCCCACCGTCGTGCCGATGCCGCGCGCGTATAGCTCGTGCAGGATTTCTTTCGCGTCGCCCACGCGTTTGCCGTAGCCCTCATCCGGGGCGAACTTGGATTCGAGCCCTATGAATATGTGGCCGATATTGTTGTGGGCGAGCTCGTCCAGGTCGGGATACGTCGAGAGCGTGTTGATGCTCGTGAGAATGGTTATAAAAAACTGGGAGAAATCGATTTCGGGATCCTCGCGAAGCAGGCGTCCGACTTCGTTGATGAAGTCCCTGTCCTGGTCCTCCTCGTATATGATGAAATGCGTGCCGGGCTCGCGCCGCTGCCACATCTTGATCTCGCCCTTCACCTGTTCGGCCGACACCAGCACGTGGCGCTTGCCGCCGAAGTGGGTGGTCGTCGTGCAGAAGTCGCAGCCTCGGTCGCAGCCGACGGCGGCGATCAGGGGCGCCGTCTCGCCCTCGCTCCATTTGGTCAGCCACGCCGAAGTGCCGAACGCGCATCGCGGCAGAAAATGCTGGCGGACGGGCGCATTGACATCGTCGCCTAGGAGTTCGCGGAACCATCGCACGCCGTCTCCGAGCACGACGTGGTCGATGAGTTTTTTCCATTCCTCTTCGGGATAATACGCGCCCACGCTCTGTGCGACGAAGCTGCCGAGGATGATTATGCTCTTGGGCGAATACTTGCGCGCCATGCGGCACATCTCCATGACGCTCTCGAGATTCGGCGTGAGAGCGGATATGCCGATGTAGTCGTAGCCCTTTTTGACTTCGGCGATCCAGTTTTCCATTGTGGGGTGGTCGAGCACTGTGGCGGGAACGGAGATGTTCTGCGCGATTATGAATACTCCCACCAGGTGCATATGGCCCTCGTTGGTGAAGAGTTCCTGTCCCTTCATGAACCGCTGGCGCATAATATCGGTCGGAGTATCGTGCCAGGGTTGGATAGGATAAGGAGTGACAGCGGTGGATAGCAAAACGGTTTTCATGAGCGACGTCCCCCTTTTCATCCTGTGCCGCACAGGGTCTAACATGATTCCTGTTGCGTGGAATATGTTATAACGCGCTCTGCCAATGAGTCAAGTAAAATTTATGAACGTAGTTCATCTTTGTGCGCGCCTTGCCGCTCGATGTCTGTCAGAGTCCAAATACTTTGATGGCGTTTTCTCCCAGGATCAGCCGTTTGTCATCCTCCGTGAAGTCCCTAAGGCCCATCATTTGGAGGGGTTGCGGCATCTCCAGGGCCTTGATTCCCTCGACCCATTCCCTCAGCGACATCACAGGGGTGAATAAAGGCCAGTCGCTCCCGAAAAGCACCTGCCTGAGGCTTCCCGTGGCCATTTTTATTTGGGTGAGGGCCTGACACAGCACGAATGGCGCGGCCTTGAGGGTGGGCTCCCACCCGGATATATCGACGAAGACGTTGGAGTTTTTGATGACTATGGCTATCGCCTCGTCGATCCACGGAGCGCCGATGTGGGCCATGATGATTTTGATTTCCGGAAAATCGACGGCCACCTTGTCCACGTACAAGGGCCTGTTGAACTTGATGTATGTCCCGGGCGGCCCGCTGCCCGTGTGAACCAGCATCGGGATTTCCAGTTCGGCCACTTTTTCATACAGCGGATAATAAGACTCGTCGTCGGGATAGAATCCGGTAAGCGTCCACAGTTTAAGACCCCTCAGGCCCATGTCGAAACATCGCTGCAGCTCGACGACGGCCTCCTTGCCTCGGCGCGGGTCGATCCCTGCGAAACCGATAATCCGATCGGGATACTCACGAACGATGTCGGCCACGTAGTCGTTGTAGTCCCTGACCGTGAGGTCGGAGGAGAACGCGATGCCGATGTCGAGGGCGAGCAGGACTGTCTTGTCGATGCCGGCCTCGTCCATTTCTCCGATCAGGCGGCCGATTGTGCCGTTCCGCACCAACTCGGGATCGCTCGCCCTGAAGCGCTCGGCGAGCACGCCAATCATTTTCGCCATCTCGGCCGACATCAGCTTCTCTTCCCAGATGTGACAATGCGCGTCAATAATCATCTCTCAGGCCTCCTTCGCAAGCGGCATCTCGGCGGGCGCTTCCCTTCGCGCCAGGACGCCGCAAGTTCCCGCTATTGCCAGCAACGCAATGAATAGTTGGAAGGCCGGCATGTAGCTTCCGGTCTTGTCGAAGACGACTCCGGTGAGAACGGCGCCGACTCCGACCCCAAAGGTGTTAAGCAAAGTGAGTATCCCAAAAATCGTGCCGAAGCTTTTCAGGCCCATACACTCGGCGGTCAAGGAGGGATTGATAAGCAGAGGAGCCCCGATGGCAAATCCATAGACGACGGCAAAAATGCATGCGACGGGAAATGCCTGGGCACGCATAAGAAGCAGGATGCCGGCAATGATAACGGCGAAAGCCAGGACGACGGCCCGCCGAACTCCCCAATGGTCGGCAATCTGGCCCATTCCGAGTTTTCCAATCACGGTCAACCCGGAAATAATAAATATGATAAACGCGGCTGTCCCCTCCGAATGTCCGATATCGGTGAGATAGGCCATGAGATGCACGCCGATGCCCATCGCGACGAGTCCCGAGAGCAGCATCATGGCCCCGATCAGCCAGAACGACTTTGTTTTAACGGCTTCGGAAACCGAAATTCCGCCGATTTCCTTCGGCTCGCCTTCTGAGACAACGCCGCCATCGGGCAGCAAGCCCATATCGGACGGACGAGTGCGGATGAAGAGGAGTTCGAGGGGAACCATCAGGAGCATTATCCATCCCATGATGAAGAAAGAAGTGCGCCAGCTCCAATTGACCACGATCCAGGTCGTGACGGGAACCATTACCATCGCTCCAAGGCCGGTACCGGTCATCACAATGCCGAGCGCTCTACCGCGTTTGACATCGAACCAATTGGAAATGACGAACGAGATGGGAATGATTGTCGCGCAGCCTTGCCCTATGCCCGCGATTGTGTATATCACATAGAAATAGGTCAGTGATTGTGTTTTTGCCAGCAGGAGGGAACCGACCCCAACCATTGCGGCCCCGGTCGCCATCACAAATCTTGCGCCCACACGGTCGATCAATCTTCCGATGAAGGGGGCCGCAATTCCCATCGCAATAGGCGCGAGCAGCATTGCAATTGATATCTGGCCCCGCGACCACCCGAGGTCGAGCTCAATAGGCTTGACGTATACAGTGAACGTGTTTACCGAAATGCCGAAAATGAAAAAATTGACAACGAAACACACGACAACCATGTACCAGCCATAGAATATCCCGCCCCTCCCTTGGTCCATCGGCATGCTCCTTCCGTTGAAGTGTTCATTGGAAACGGTTCCGACACTATACCACATCTGGAAAGGGGCTGATGAAAAAAGCCCGGCACAAAACTCCCTCAGGATATCTTTCGCAGAAATCGCTGTCTCTCGACAAGGTGTTTCATTACCGTCGCCGCGCGCGCGATGCCGGGATACGGGTATATGCCGTTCGACTCCAGGATCTCCAGCGCGCCCGTCCTGTCCTGCTTTGAAAGGGTTGCGCCGTCCGATACGACCAGTATCGGTTTTTTGAAGGTGTCCAGACACTCGACCAGGGTTTGCGTGGATTCTTTTTCCTCTTCGAGCAGCCTGCCAATCAAGTCCCTGAGGGCGGGGTCCTCGTACAACGGCGTCCCCTTGAGCGCTTTTTCGCGGGAGCTGCCCAATCCAATTCCCAGCATGAGAATGCAGTCGACTTCCTCCGCAGTTGCGAGCGCTTCGAGGCAGCCCTTCACGCTGCTCCGGGAGAGCCCGGCCACCAGGTCGACCGGATTGCCTCGGTTCCACCACGGCGGCAGCACGGCGTCGAGCTTGCGGATTGTGTCCTCCGTCAACCGGGCGACTTCGAGCCCGATGCCGTCGCATATGTCGGACGAAAGCACCCCGAGCCCGCCGCCGGTGGTGAGTATGCCGACGCGCTCGCCCCTCGGCGGAGGCTGGCGTCTCAGCGCGAGCGCGACGTCGAGCAGCTCTTCCATGTCGTCGACGAGGATTA
>CBFDAY010000004.1:0-23946 GCA_965602895.1 uncultured bacterium | reverse complement strand
GTATGGCCTCGGCGACGGCGAGCCGTTTGTTGTTATTCTTTTTCTTCTGTTTCGAGTTGGACACCATGAATTCGGCATGCAACCGGGAGCAGAGTTCGCTTATGTTTATCTCCTCGAGGAGTTGCTTGGCGGCCTCGGCCCCCATTTTCGCTTCCCAGTCGTATCCGAACTCCTCGCGGGCCTTGCGATACGCGTCCTCGGTGAGGGTCTGCATTTTCTTCAGCGGGGTTGCGCCCGGATCGATCACGATGTATTCCTCGAAATACAGGATCTTCTCAAGGGTGCGCACGCTCAGGTCGAGCAGGTTGCCGATGCAGCTCGGGGTGGTTTTGAAGAACCAGATGTGGGAGACGGGCGAGGCAAGCGTTATGTGCCCCATCCGCTCGCGCCTCACGCGGGCCTCGGTCACCTCCACTCCGCACCGATCACAGGTTATGCCGCGGTGTTTGACTTTCTTATATTTTCCGCAGCTGCACTCCCAGTCCTTGACGGGCCCGAAGATTCTCTCGCAGAAAAGCCCGTCTTTTTCCGGTTTGAAGGTGCGGTAATTTATCGTTTCCGGCTTTTTGACTTCCCCCCGCGACCATTTCCGGATTACTTCGGGGGAAGCGAGCTTGATCATTATTGAGTCGAATTTGTCGCCGGTCGTGACCGTGTAATTGGACAACTTTTTACCCTCCATATTTCTCAGGAAAGCTCTGCTTCAAAGGGATCGAAAGCCGTGTGCAGACTTTGTTCCGGTTCTTCTTCCATCTTTTTCATCTTCTGCACGTCAAGGCAAAGGCCCTGCATTTCCTTCAGCAGCACGTTAAACGACTCGGGCGTGCCCGTCTCGAGGCGTTCCTGCCCCTTCACAATGGCCTCGTAGGCCTTTGCGCGGCCCGTGACGTCGTCGCTTTTTATCGTCAGAAGCTCTTGCAATATGTTGGCGGCGCCGTACGCCTCGAGGGCCCATACCTCCATCTCCCCGAATCGCTGTCCGCCGAACTGCGCCTTGCCCCCAAGCGGCTGTTGCGTGACGAGCGAGTAGGGCCCGATGGCGCGCGCGTGGATCTTGTCGTCGACGAGGTGCGCGAGCTTCATCATATATATCTGGCCGACGGTGATCTTCTGGTCGAACGGCCGCCCGGTGCGCCCGTCGTAAAGCAGGGTCTGTCCGTCCTTGGGCAAGCCGGCCTTTGCCAGAAAGGCCTTGATCTCCTCTTCATCGGCGCCGCAGAACACGGGCGAGGTCACCTTCATCCCGAGCGCTTTCGCGGCCCAGCCGAGATGGGTCTCAAGTATCTGCCCCACATTCATGCGGGAGGGCACGCCGAGCGGATTGAGTATGATCTCCACGGGCGTCCCGTCGGGCAAGAACGGCATGTCTTCCTCGGGCAGAATCTTTGCCACGACGCCCTTGTTGCCGTGGCGGCCCGCCATTTTGTCGCCCACGGAGAGCCTTCGCTTGGCGGCCACGTAGACCTTGACCATCTTGATGACGCCGGGGGGAAGCTCATCGCCCTTTTTGAGCAGTGCGAGGGATTGCTCTTTGTGTGTGAGCAGCCTGTTTTCGCGCTCCTGCGTCTGCATGAGGAGCCTTTCGAGGCCCGCCTGGATGTCTTTGTCGGAGACCTTGAGTTGAAACAGATGCTCGTAATCGGCCCGATCCATGTCTTCGTCGCGGATTATGTGTCTTTGCTTGAAGATAACCTCTTCGGTCCTGCCGTCGATCACATCCCTGCTCGCTCTTGCGTCTTCGAGCAGGTTGCGGGCCGACTCCATGCATTCGGAATGCAGCCGGACTATCTCGTAATCGAACTTCTGTTCTATTTTTTGTTGTTCCCTTTTCTCGCTTATATTGGCCTTGTCGTCGTGGGTGCGCTCTTTGCGCGAGAACATCTTGACGTCGATGACCGTGCCCTCGACGCCCGGCGGCACCCTGAGCGAAGCGTCGCGCACGTTTTCGGCCTTTTCGCCGAAGATCGCCCTGAGCAGTTTTTCTTCCGGGGCCAGCTCGGTCTCGCCCTTGGGGCTCACCTTGCCGACGAGGATGTCGCCGTGGCGGATCTCGGCGCCGATGCGGACGATGCCGTCCTCGTCGAGATCCTTAAGGGCCTCTTCGCTGACGTTGGGTATGTCGCGCGTTATCTCTTCGCGCCCCAGCTTGGTGTCGCGGGACTCCAGGTCGAACTCTTCTATGTAGATGGAGGTGAAAACGTCCTCTTTGACCACTTTTTCGCTCACCAGGATGGCATCCTCGAAATTGTATCCTTCCCAGGGCATGAACGCCACGAGCACATTGCGTCCGAGCGCGAGTTCGCCGCCGTTGGTCGCGGGGCCGTCGGCGATTATTTCGCCCTTTTTGATACGCTGGCCCTCCTGCACGATCGGCCGCTGGTTTATGCAGGTTCCCTGGTTGGATCGGACGAACTTCTGCAGCCAGTAGATATCCTCGCGGGGACCGTCTTTGCCGGGGGAACTGCCCCTGCGCCTGACTATGATGCGCTCGGCGGTGACGCTCTCAACCGTGCCGCTGTGGTCGGCGACGATGACGGCGCCGGAATTCTTGGCCGTAATCATCTCCATGCCGGTTCCAACGATGGGCGCCTCCGCGATCAAGAGCGGGACCGCCTGGCGCTGCATGTTGGATCCCATGAGGGCGCGGTTTGCATCGTCGTGTTCGAGAAACGGTATGAGTGCGGCGGCGACGCTGACGAGCTGCTTGGGCGAGACGTCCATGAACTCGACCGATTCGGCCGACATCAATTTAAAGTCGCCCAGATGCCGACAAAGCACAAACTCGTTTTTGAAGTGGTTGCGCTTGTCGAGCGTCGCGTTGGCCTGGGCTATGACGTAACGATCCTCTTCGTAGGCCGAGAGATATTCTATCTTTTCGGTGACTCTCCCTTTTTCCGCCTTGCGATAGGGGGTCTCGAGAAAGCCGAACTTGTTGATGCGGGCGTACGTGCTGAGAGAGGCCATGAGGCCGATATTGGGGCCTTCCGGCGTCTCTATCGGGCATATCCTGCCGTAGTGCGTAGGATGCACGTCGCGAACCTCGAAGCCCGCTCTCTCGCGGCTCAGACCGCCCGGGCCGAGGGCGCTGAGGCGCCGTTTGTGAGTGAGTTCGGCCAGGGGGTTGGTCTGATCCATGAAGTGGGAAAGCTGGCTGCGGCCAAAGAAATCTTTGATGACCGCGCTCACAGGCTTGGGATTTATCAGGCTTTGCGGCGTGACGGCGTCCATTTCCTGGAAGTTCATGCGCTCTTTGATGGTGCGCTCCATGCGGACAAGCCCGATGCGTATCTGATTGGCCAAAAGCTCTCCGACCGAGCGGACGCGGCGGTTGCCGAGATGGTCGATGTCGTCGATCTGGCCCTGTCCGTTTTTCAGGTTGATGAGGTAGCGAATGGTCTCTATTACGTCCTTGGGCCGGAGGGTGAAAGTCTCCATGGGAATATCGAGATCGAGCTTTCTGTTTATCTTGTACCTGCCGACAGGCGACAGGTTATATCGAGCGGGATCGAAGAATGTTTTCTCAAACAGCGTCCTGGCGGTGTTGACCGTTGCGGGGTCGCCGGGACGAATGCGCCTGTAAACCTCGATGAGCGCCTCCGTTGTGCTGGTGATATTGTCGGCCTCCAGGGTTTTCAGCAGGGCCATCGTCTCGTTGGGCGATTCGAATTTCAGCAGCGTTATGTCCTTTATTCCCTGTTCCTGCAGATCCGCCAACAACTGCTCGGTTATCTTTTCCCGCGCTGCGACAACGATCTCACCCGTGCTCTCATCCACGACGTCCTTTGCAATGATGCGGTCGATAAGCTCCTCGATGTCGAACCGGGAGCCTTCGGTCATCGCCTTCACCTGGCCGAGTCTTACATCCTCTAACTCATAGAAAAGGGAAAGTATCTCCGTGTCGGTCTCATGTCCCAATGCCTTCAAGAACGCGGTCGCAGGGATGCGGCTGCGCCTGTCGATATGCATGTAGAGAATATCATTGATGTCGAACTCGAATTCGACCCACGCGCCCCGGTACGGGATTATCCTGCCGGAAAGGAGTACGCGGCCGCTGGGATGGAGCTTTTCCTCAAAGCAAACGCCGGGCGAGCGATGCAACTGACTCACAACCACGCGCTCGGCGCCGTTGATGATGAATGTGCCCTTTGAGGTCATGAGCGGCAGCTCGCCGACAAACACGTCCTGCTCCTTTATGGCGATCGGTTGCTTGCTGCCCTCGGGGTCCTCTTCGTACAGCACAAGCCTGATTTTCGCCTTGAGCGCCGAGGCGTATGTCATGCCGCGCTTTTGGCACTCGGACACGGAATACTTGGGCTCGCTCAGCGAATAGTTAGCGAACTCCAGCGACGAGAGCCCGTCGTGTGAGACGATCGGAAACACATCACTGAAAACCAACTGCAGGCCTTCGTTCGCTCGGGCATCCGGCGCCTTGTTCATCTGGAGGAAATTCTCATATGACTCTTTCTGAATCTCAATCAGATTTGGGAGATCGATAACGTCCGAGATCTTCGAAAAGGAATATTTTTCCGTCGCCGTGGCCTTCTTTAATGGCATAAGTAAAGTCCTCGGTTAGCTTGGGTTGGGTCGCCAAATAATGCGGGGAATCAGCCTTCTTCAACTAGAATACTAGAAGTAAGGGTTAGCAAATCATTTCGGACTGATTGCGTAATCCATAAATATATCATTAAGATCCCGATATGTCAAGGACTTTTTTCGCAAGTGTCGTCGCCGGATGATAATGTCCTCTTGTTCGCCGGATCGCTTATCTGTCGAACACGCTTCCGGTCAGGAACTGGCTGTCGTACGCGGCAATCAGGTCGCCCCTGCTCAGGATTCCAATCACGCTGCGCGGATCTTCCTCGTCAACCACAACGAGTTCATCGTGCATGGAGGCCACCATCTTGTGCACGGCGGATTGAAGGTCTTCCTGCGGGGTCAATGTGGGGGGGTTCTCGGCCAATTCCTTCGCAATGATGAGCTGATCGACAAAGCCGGCCTCCCTGATCGTGCGGCGCAGATCGGCCCCGTCGACCACGCCGACCATCTTCTGATCCTCATCAACGACAGGAAAGCATCTTTGCTTTGAACTCGCGAACCTGTCCAGCAGGTCGCCAAGCGTCGTCGACTCCTTGACGGTGATGACGGGCTCGCGCCCCCCGTTGCCGAGTGCGGCGGCAACCGTCATGCGCCTCAGGACTCCTCCCATCATCTCGCCAACGTGCGCGGGAGCGTCCATCCGGGTTTCGAGCTGTTTCTCATAGATGGTGGACCGCCGGACGAGCATGTACGCGATTATGCAGACCCACATCGAGGGAACGAGCAGATGATAGTTGCCGGTCATCTCGCTGACCATGATAACGGTCGAAATAGGCGTATTCGCGGCCCCGGCGAAGAAGCCCGCCATCCCGACCAATGCGAACGCTCCCGGGTCGATCCCCATGCCGGGAAACAACTGCTGCATGGCGAAGCCGACCGCGCCCCCCAATGCCCCTCCAATCACAATCGAGGGGCCAAACACGCCGCCGCTGCCGCCCGAGGCTATCGAAAACGAGGTGGTGAGCATTTTCGCCAGGGCTATCGCAACCAGCATGGTGGCCGGGATTGCCCCGACAAAGGCCATCTGCACGACACCGTAGCCGGTCCCAAGGGCGTCATGAAGAAAGTAGCCTACAATCCCCGTCAGCAGCCCGCCCAGGGCGGGTTTGAGAAAGTTGGGAATCGGAAGCCTCACGAATGCATCGCGAACACCATAGAAAATTTGAATGAATACCACGGCACAGAGCGCCACCACCAACGCGAGGATAGAATAAGGTAGAAGTTCCGCCGGGTTCTCAAACACAAAGTCGGGAGTGGCGAACAGCGGGTTCCACCCGAATCTCATGGCGAAAACGCCGTAGGCGATGACCGACGATATGATGGCGGGTACGATGACCTCGTACTCCATGTCCATCTCTTTGTAAAGGACTTCCGCGGCGAACAGGGCGCCCGCCAGCGGAGCATGGAATATCGCCCCTATGCCCGCGGCCATGCCGGAGGCCATGAGGATGCGGCGTTCATAAGTGCTGAGGTTGAGGATTCTCGCGAGGATAGAGCCGAACCCCGCTCCTATCTGGGCTATCGGCCCCTCCCTTCCGCCGGAACCGCCCGTGCCTATCGTGATGGCCGAGGAGAGGGCTTTGATGATCGGCACCCTGGTCCGGACCTCGCCCCTCTTGAAATGGTACGAGGTTATCGCCGCGTCGGTGCCGTGCCCCTCGGCTTCGGGCGCGAAGGCAAAAACGATCGCACCCGAGAGAAGCCCCCCAATAGTCGGTACGATGAAGAAGAGCCAGGAACGCAACTCGTTGGATACTTCGGGAAAGAGAGGCGTCTCGCCGCCCGGGCCGATGGGGTGATATCCCACGAAAACGCCGAGCGCGTAGTGCCTCACGAACTCCATCGCCCACATGAAGGCTATCGCCCCCAGGCCCGCGACCAAGCCCACTAATCCGCACAGAAAAAGCAGGCGTCCGAGCTTGCGAGCCATTTCAACCGGCGATGGAATCAACGACTCGAACAATTTTTTACCATTCTTTTTCCGCCTTGCGAAGCCCTAAAACAATAAGGCCGCAAGGCCTTGCCCTAACAATTACGTTCATGCGCCCGCCAAAGGCGGAAACGCATTTATCATATCAGGGGGAAGCATCGAATACAAGAAGCGGCAACCCGCAAACGATGTTGGGGTTGCGGAAAAGCCGGGCTGTGTCCGGAGGAGCGCTACGCAGGCTCATCGAAGGACTGAATCACAGGGCGTCGGCAAGCTTGAGCCGTGCGATCGCCCTTTTCAGAGCAGCTTCGGCGCGAACGGTGTCTACATCGTCGCCGGACGAAGCAAGTTTTTCGCGGGCCCTGCCCATTGCCGCGCGGGCCCGTTCGACGTCGATGTCTTCCTTCTTCTCTGCCGTATCCACAAGGAGAGTAGTGTTCTGCGGCGTGACGACAAGGAAGCCCTCCCCCACCGCCATCTTCTGGTCCGTGCCCCCGGCAGACTTTATCGAGATCACGCCGCTTTCGACGTTGGTCAAGAGCGGCGCATGCCCCGCCAGTATGCCAAGGTAGCCAAGCCCGCCGGGAACGGTGACGCATTCGACGTCTTCGCTGAAGGCCGTCTCCTTGAGAGTGACTATTTCAAGCGGATAAGAGTTGGCCAATTTCGCTCACTCCTGTTCCATTTCCTTGGCTTTTTCGACCGCTTCTTCTATCGGCCCAACCATGTAGAAGGCGGCCTCGGGCAGATCGTCGTATTCGCCGTCTATCAGCGCCTTGAAGCTGCGAATCGTGTCGGGAATAGTGACATAGCGGCCGGGCGTGCCCGTGAATTGCTCCGCCACGAAAAACGGCTGCGAGAGGAATCTCTGTATTCTCCGCGCTCGCTGCACCGTCACTTTGTCTTCCTCGGAGAGTTCCTCAATGCCGAGAATGGCGATGATGTCCTGAAGGTCCTTGTACCTCTGGAGTATCTGCTGAACTCTTCTGGCCACGTTGTAATGTTCTTCGCCGATCACGAGCGGATCCAGCATTCGCGAGGTCGAATCGAGCGGGTCGACAGCCGGATAGATACCGAGCTCGGCGATCTGACGCGAGAGCACCGTGGTGGCGTCAAGATGCGAGAATGTGGTTGCAGGCGCCGGATCGGTCAGGTCGTCGGCCGGCACGTAAATAGCCTGAACCGACGTGATCGATCCGCGCTTGGTCGAGGTAATGCGTTCCTGCAGCTCGCCCATCTCCATGCTCAGTGTCGGCTGATATCCCACGGCCGACGGCATACGACCGAGAAGGGCCGAGACCTCCGAACCCGCCTGGCTGAAACGGAACATGTTATCAATGAAAAGGAGCACGTCCTGACCCTTCTCATCCCTGAAGTATTCCGCCTCGGTGAGCGCCGTGAGTCCCACCCTCAGCCTCGCGCCGGGCGGCTCGTTCATCTGTCCGAATACGAGCACTGTTTTTTCCATAACGCCCGATTCGGTCATCTCGAGATATAAATCGTTGCCCTCGCGGGTACGCTCGCCGACTCCGCCGAAGACCGAGACGCCGCCGTGCTGCTTGGCGCGGTTGTGAATCAATTCCATCAGCAGGACCGTCTTGCCCACTCCGGCGCCGCCGAACAGGCCCACCTTGCCGCCGCGCGTGTACGGCGCGAGCAGGTCGATAACTTTCAGCCCGGTCTCGAACACTTCGGTTGCGGAAACCTGTTCTTCAAAATTCGGCGGTGAGCGATGGATGGGATAGTGGAGCTTTGCATCGACCGGTCCCTTTTCGTCAATGGGCTCGCCGAGCAGATTGAATATCCTGCCGAGGCATTCCTCGCCGACCGGCACGGTAATGGAAGCACCGGTGTCCACCGCCTCGATGCCGCGGACGAGGCCGTCGGTGGACGACATTGAGACGCCGCGCACTATGTTGTCTCCCAGGTGCTGCGCAACCTCAACCACCAGGTTTATTCCTTGCTCCTCATCCTTGATCTCTATCGCATGGTTTATCTGCGGCAGATCATCGGAGAAAAACTCCACATCAACCACCGGTCCAATGATCTGGACAACCTTGCCTACATTCATTTTCCTCTCCTTCTCAATCTTTGCGAGGATAGTCCGTGTTCAGCCAAAAACCTCTCGGGCAGCGAAGCTCGAACCGCTTCATCTTCGGCCCCGACCTCTTTCTTCCGCGCGCTATTTCTTTTTCGTCGCATCCGCCCCCGCAACGACCTCGAGCAGCTCGCCCGTGATGGAGGCCTGTCGCATCTTGTTATAGCTTAGCGTCAAGCTATCAATCATTTCGTCTGCGTTGTCGGTGGCGTTCTTCATCGAAACCATCCGGCTGCCGTGCTCGGATGCGGCCGCCTCGACGAACGCAAGATATACCTGGTTCTGCAAGTATTTCGGAAGAAGCTTTTCCATAAGCTCTTCGGCGGTCGGCTCGAAAATGTAGAGCGCGCTTGCTCCTGCTTCCTCTTCTCCGTCCGGATTTTCGAAGGGAAGCAGTTGCGTGGAAACGGGAACGGTAATCATCGCGCTCTTGAACTTGGTGTAGAACAGGACCACCCTGTCAAAATCGCCTCTCTCATATCCGTCGGCAAGGAAACGAGTGATCTCCGCGACGAATGAGACATCAACCTCCCGGGATGGAAAAGGCCAGTATTGCAGGATCTCGTACGGGCGCCTCTTGAAGAAATCGTTCGCCTTCTTGCCGATGATCGCCAGTCGCACCGAGTCCGGTTTCATGGAACTGACATATTCCATTACCTTACGATTGACATTGCCGTTGTATGCGCCGCACAATCCCTTGTCGGATGTCATCGCTATGACACAAGTTCGCTCAACCGGCCGCTGTTCAAGAAGGGGGTGAGAGATCCCGGATGAGGATCGGCCCACATCGCTCATCATCATGCGCAGCTTTTCGGCGTATGGTTTGGCGGCCTCCACGAGATCCTGGGCCCGCTTCAGCTTCGAGGCCGCAACCATTTCCATCGCGCGCGTGATCTGCTGGATGTTCTTTACGCCACGTATGCGATTCCGGATTTCACGAGTATTCGCCATGATTATTCAACCGCTTTAAACAGAAGCTTGTATTCTTCTGTAGCCTTTTTGAGTTCTTCCGTAGTCTCGTCGCCCATTTGCTTGGTCTCACGAATGGCCTTGCCGATGTCCGGATATTTGTCTTTCACAAATCCATGAAAATCAGCTTCGAACGCCATCAACCGGGAAACGGGAACATCGTCGAGCAGTCCCATGTTGGCCACCGCCACGATCATTACCTGCTGCTCTACCGGCATGGGCTTATACTGCGGCTGCTTGAGTATCTCCACGAGACGCTCGCCTCTGGCCAGTTGAGCCTGTGTCGCTTTGTCAAGCTCGGATCCGAACTGGGCGAACGCGGCCAGTTCGCGGTACTGTGCGAGCAAAAGCCGTAGCGTTCCCGCGACCTTCTTCATGCCCGGAATCTGGGCGTTCCCGCCCACGCGGGAAACCGACAGCCCGACCGAGACAGCCGGCCTCACGCCGGCGTAGAACAGGTCGGTTTCGAGAAAAATCTGCCCGTCGGTGATCGAGATGACATTGGTTGGGATGTATGCCGAGAAGTCGCCCGCCTGCGTTTCCACTATTGGAAGAGCGGTCAGAGAACCGCCCCCCAGAGGATCGGAGAGCTTTGCGGCGCGCTCGAGCAGGCGCGAGTGCAGGTTGAAGATGTCACCCGGGAAAGCCTCGCGTCCGGGCGGGCGCCTGAGCAGCAGCGACATTGTGCGATACGCCACCGCGTGCTTGGACAAATCGTCGTATATTATCAAGGCGTGTTTTCCGTTATCGCGGAACGCCTCTCCCATCGCGCATCCGGCGTACGGCGCTATATATTGCATCGAAGCCGGATCGCTGGCGTTGGCGGCCACGACGATAGTGTAGTCCATCGCCCCGTATTTCTCGAGAGTTTCGACGACTCCGACGACGGTCGATTGTTTCTGCCCCATGGCGACGTAAATGCAGTAGACGTCGGTGTCGCGCTGGTTTATTATGGCGTCGATGGCCAGGGCCGTCTTGCCTGTCTGCCGGTCACCAATTATGAGTTCGCGCTGCCCGCGTCCGATGGGTATCATCGAATCGATGCATTTCAGCCCCGTCTGCACGGGCTCTTTCACGGGCTGGCGCTGCACCACGTTCGGCGAGCGGCCTTCGATGGGTCCGAATTTTTTCGCGTTGAGCGGACCTTTGCCGTCTACGGGTTGTCCGACTCCGTCGACGACGCGGCCGAGGAGTTCCGGTCCGACCGGAACTTCCAGAATTCTGCCGGTCCGTTTCACCTGCATACCCTGTTCGACTTTGTCAGGTTCGCCGAGGATGACGGCGCCGATCTGGTCCATCTCCAGGTTGAGGGCCATTGCAAATATGCCGCCGGGAAGCTCGAGCATCTCGGCCGACATGCAGCTCGGCAGCCCCTTGATGCGGCAGATTCCGTCGCCGGCTTCGATCACCTCACCGACTTCCTCCATGCCGACGGTTACGGCGGACTCTTCAATGTGCCGCCGCAGCACCGACGATATTTCAGCAGGATCTAGCTTGAGTTCCAAGACACGTCCTCCCTTTTACGAACAAGCGTCGGCTCCTCAGCCGATCATCTGCTCCTTCAGTTGCTTCAGTTTGTTGCGTACGCTGCCGTCAAGGACTTTGTCGCCTATTCTGACGATGGCTCCGCCCAGTATCGACTCATCCACACGGGCGCGCAGGTACACGTCTTTTTTCGTCAACTTCCCAAGCTGCTCGCCGAGCTTTGCGCGGGTGTCATCGGAAATCGGCAAGGCCGTGACGACCTCGGCCGTTATCTTGGCCCTTGCCTCGCCGGCAAGTCGGTAGTATTCTTCCGCGATCTTGGGAAGCATGCGCCCGCGCTCCTGGTCGACTATGAGATGCATGTGGTTGAGCGTTATGCGGCTGAGCTTGTCGCCCAGAAGTTCGGAAAGAGCGTCCTTTTTGCCTTCCGCCTTGACCCGTGGATTGTTGATGAACTCCTTCATCTCGGCGTTGCTATGATAGAGGCGTTCGATCTCGTGAAGCTCTTCTTCCACGCGGTCGGCCACTTCTTCGGCCGAGGCAAGGCGAAACAGCGCTTCGGCGTATGCGCTTACTATCGGATCAGCCTTCATAGAACTTGCCCACCTCTGCTACGTAGTCGTCAATCAATTTGTCGTGTTCTTCTTTGCTGAGGGTTTTTTGTATGACCTTCGACGCCACCTCGAGGGAGATGTCGGCGATCTGGCTCTGGAGTTCTTTTATGGCCTTATCCTTTTCGCGCCCGATTTCTTCCTGCGCGCGCTTGATGAGCCGGTTGGCCTCTTCCTGCGCCTTGACTGTCGTCTCCTGTCGCAGGTTCTCTCCGAGCGCCTTGCCTTCGTCGATGATTTTCTTGGCCTCGGTGCGGGCTTCATTGAGCTGGGCCTTGTATTCGGCCAGCATTTTGTCGGCCTCTTCGCGAGTGAGTTCGGCGTTTTTCAGGTCGCCCTCGATCTGCTCGTTGCGCTTATCCAGCGCCTCGGTGATTCCTGGAATCGCAAACTTCTTGAGGACGAAAACCACTATCACAAATGCAATAAACGTCCACCACCAGAGGTTTGGCATAGGGGTAAATGTGCCGCCTTCGTCCCCGTGCTCCGCCGGATGTTCCTCATGGGCGGTCGTTACATGCTCGACGTGTTCCGCCTCCTCGGCTGCGCTGGCCAGGTAGTATACAGGTTCTGCCACTTCGTTCACCTCCACTGTCGGGATTGCAGTATCCTCGGATTAGCTGCCCATCACGAGGAAGCTGATGACCAGCGCGTAGAGCGCGAGCGCCTCGATAAACGCAAGGCCGATGAACATGTTTGTCGTAATGGTGCCGGTGGCCTCAGGCTGGCGCGCCATGCTCTCGACCGCGCTCCCAACGAGATAGCCCATCCCGATACCGGTTCCCAGGGCGGCGAAACCAATGCTGATGCCGGCGCCAAGCGGGCCAAGTCCAGTTAAATCCATTTTTTTCCTCCCTTGAATTGTCTCAGACAACTGTTCCCGAAACTCTTAGTGATGTTCGTGAAGCGAATCGCCGATGTAAAGCGAGGCGAGAATCGCAAAAATGAACGCCTGCACGGTTGCGACAAAAATCTCAAACATGAGCATCCCGATCACACCGAGGAACGGGAACGGTGTGAGCAGGGTGTTGAAAACGCCGTTCAGAAACAAAACCGCCGCGCCCGTCGTGAAAACGAAGAGCACGATGTGCCCGGCAAACATATTCGCGAACAGACGGACGGCCAGCGCGAAATGTTTGGCGAAGAAGCTGATGACCTCCACGGGGCATATCAGTGGAAGAAGCCACCACGGTACTCCGGGCGGCGCGAAGCTTTTCAGGAATCCGATGGGGCCTTTCTTCTTCAGGCCCGTGACCAGCACGACGAGGAAAACGATTATGGCCAGGGTGGCCGTCACGTTTACGTTCGACGTCGCCACGAAGCCGTAATGGCCGAGCGGGAAAATCCCCACAATGTTACAGAAGAAAACGAAGAAGAACAGGGAAGCGATGAAGGGAAAGAAGGGCAAACCCTCCGGCCCCATTGTGTCGATCACAAGTTTCTGCCGGATCGCGCCCAGGATCACTTCCATCGCGCTCTGGAATCTTCCCGGAACGAGCGCCCTCTTTCTTCCGGCCATCAAGATGACGAAGCAGGTCATGAACGCTGCAATGAACATCCATATGACCGCCTTGTTGATGGAGAAAATTCCCCATTCGGCAAAACTCTGCAGACTATCGTGTGGTATCTCCAATGCTGCTACCTCCTGTCGGATGCCTGTTTGCGAATCCGAACGGTTCCGCTATATGACCTGACGGCGTGCACAAATATCAGGACCGTGAAGGCTCCCGTTAGCCCGACGCAAACCGCCAGAAAACTGATACCGCTTGAACGAGACAATAGCCAAAGCGTTATCCCGATCAGTCCGAGCCGAAGGATGAACCCACCCATCATGACGGCCTGCATGGCCCGGGCGTTGCCGGAACGAACCATGGACGCCAGAGATCTCGCCAACGAAAAATCGAGCGCTCCGATGATGATTCCGACTATCAGGCCGACTACTATGTGCGAGGCGCTCATTCGGATGACTCCGCATCAGACGGCTTGTCGCCGTTTTCGAGGGCCCGTCGCGATTCACCAATGGCTCGCTGGGCCGAGCGCATCGCCGCCGCGCCCCCGAGAACCACGCCTGCGATCGTGAACCACGGATCTTTGCCGGTTTTCGTGTCCAGCCAGCGCCCGGCCAAAACGGGCGCAACCACGGCGACGGCCATCTCGATGGCCAGAGCGTGGTACCGCGAGAAGTTCTCCATCGCACCGCTGCGACGGCCGACGGTTTTACTCGAAACGCTTTCGGGCGCATGATTCATTTGCGTTTTTTCACCGGGCCAGTCGTTTTCGGCCCGGAGCTTGCGCGGCGGCCCGGCCGTTTCACGCCTTCAACCGGGGGATTGCCGCCGATATCATGCAAGCAGCAGTTCAATCGTGTATTTGGCCAGGCCGATTATGGAGCCCGGCGCGACGCCGAATAAGAGGGTGAAAATCGTGGTCGCTATGGCCGCATACATCGTCGCGGCGGCCGGCTCGGCATCGGGCAGAGCCTCACCCTCGGGTTCACGCATGTACATGTACACGACAACACGAATGTAATAAAAAGCGGCTACAACGCTGGCCAACACGCCGATTACGGCGAGACCTACGTTGTACGTCTGTATGGCCGCCTTGAAAATGTAAAGCTTTCCGATAAATCCGAACGTGGGCGGGATACCAGCCAGCGAGAGAAGAAGTACGGTCATAAGCATCGCCGTCAGCGGCCTGCGCCTTGCGAGCCCGGCATAATCCTGGAGAGACTCGCACGGATCATCGGCCCTGCCGAGCGAGATGATGATCGCGAACGCCCCCATGTTCATGAACATGTATGCGAAAAGGTAGACCATCACGGCGGTCATCGATTCGGTCGCGAGCAAAAGGCTCCGGCCGCCGTTGGACGAAAGGTCGATGGCGGACCCGGCCGATACCACGCCGATAAGCAGATACCCGGCGTGAGCGATGCTCGAGTAGGCAAGCATCCGCTTGATGTTGCTCTGGGCGACCGCGATGACGTTGCCGACGATCATCGTCAGCACCGCGAGAATCCAGAACAACTGCGTCCAGTCGACAACCATGGTGTCGAACGAGGTCATGTAGACCCGCATGATGACCGCGAACCCGGCGACCTTCGGGCCGACCGACATGAATGCCGTCAGCGGGGTCGGCGCGCCTTCATAGACGTCGGGCGTCCACATATGGAACGGCACGGCCGCAATTTTGAATGCGAAGCCCACGGTCATGAGCACGAGCGCCAGCGTGAGCGTCCGCGGATTGTCGAGCATGTTCTGCGTGAAATCGAGATACCGGGATATCCCCTCAAGGCTGGTAGTGCGCGTGATTCCGTAGAGGAACGACATTCCGTATAGCAGTATCGCCGAGGCGAATGCGCCCAGCAGATAGTACTTGATCGAGGCCTCGCTCGAGCGCGGAGTCTTCCGCTGAAACCCAGCCATCAGGTATATGGAAATGGCCATGAGTTCGAGACCGATGTAGATGGTGACCAGGTCGTTGGCGGCCACCATCACCATCATCCCCAGCGTGCAAAACAGGATGAGCGCCAGAAACTCGCTCTGACTGATCTCGTTGATCCTGAGATATCGGGGAGACATAAGGATGGTAAATGCGGCCGAGAGGATGAATATCAGCTTGAAGAACTGGGCGTAGGGATCAACGGCGACCATTCCGCTGAACGCCGTCTCGTTCCTGTCCCAATACAATACCGCGAGGAAAAGCGCAATAAGCAGTCCGGCAAGAGCGACCACCGACAGCGATCCCTTGCGTTCCGGTTTGATGAAAAGGTCGATCACAAGCACAAGCAACCCGACGAGGGCGACGACGACCTCGGGGTAGATTGCCGTTATATCAATGACCGGAACCTGCATCAATGGCCTCCACTATGGACCGGCAGGCCCGAATGTTCGAGTTCTTCCATCTTTGTATCAGAGCCTGTGTGAACCGGAGCGTGTTCGGATCCTTCGCTGAATTCTTTCATCATCTCATCGTGCCCCGCGGGAAGGTGAAACGCCCCGATGGGCGGATGCCCCGGCGGCATCACCGATGGATGACCGGGGGGCAATTCCATGCGGTGTTTTCTCGCGGCCTGGGCTTGCATCTGTTGCATTTCCGCCACCGCCGCGTCGGGATTGGCAATCATCACGGTGTTCATCACGGCGGCGTCCATGAACCTGAGGAACGGTTTCGGATAAAGGCCGATCCAGACACACATCGCGATGATCGGGACAAGCGTCATGATCTCGCGCAGGTTGAGGTCTTTGAGCTTCTCGTTCTCGGGATTATCGAGCTTGCCGAACATCACGCGCTGGTACAGCCACAGCATGTATGCCGCGCCAAGCACGATACCGCTTGTGGCAAGCAACACCATCAGCGTTGATATCGGCACGTTGAACACGACGTCCTTCATCCAAAACGCCTTGAAAGCCCCGATGAGGATGGTGAACTCGCCTATGAACCCGTTCAGTCCGGGCAGCCCGATCGAGGACAGCGTGATGATCATGAACAGCATGGCGTACACGGGCATCTGCTTGCTCAGGCCGCCGAAGTCCTTGATCATGCGCGTGTGCCTGCGCTCATATATCAGGCCGACGAGCAAGAACAGTCCGCCGGTGCTCAGGCCGTGGTTAATCATCTGCAATATGCCGCCCTGGACGCCCTGTTGGTTGAGCGCGAACACACCCAGCATGACGAACCCCAGGTGACTGACGCTCGAGTAGGCGACAAGCTTTTTCATATCCGGTTGCATCATCGCGGTCAGCGCGCCGTACACGATACCGACGACCGCCAGCAGGACCAAGTACGGCATAAAATGCATGGTCGCCTCGGGGAACAGCGGAAGGCTGAACCGCACGAACCCGTATGTGCCCATTTTCAGCAGAACGCCGGCCAGGATGACGCTGCCCGCCGTCGGCGCCTCGACGTGGGCGTCGGGAAGCCACGTGTGGAACGGGAACATCGGCACCTTGATCGCGAACCCGACGAAGAAGGCGAGGAACAGCCACCTCTGGATATGAAGCGGCAGGTCGAGGTTATACAGCTTCATAACCTCGAAGCTCAGTTCGCCCGTGGCGCGGTAATGCAGCAGGTACAGCGCAAGTATCGCCAGCAGCATCAACACGCTGCCTGCCAGAGTGTAAAGGAAGAACTTGATGGCGGCGTAAAGCTTTCTCGCGCCCCCCCACACGCCTATGAGGAAGTACATCGGAACGAGCATGACTTCCCAGAACACGTAGAACAGGAAGAAGTCGAGCGAGAAGAACACGCCCAGCATGCCCGTCTGCAAAAGGAGCATGAACACATAATACTCTTTCACCCGCTCCTGTATCGCCGTCCACGACGAGAGCACCGCCAGGACTCCGAGGAACGTTGTCAACAGCACGAGCAGGATGCTGATGCCGTCCACCCCGAAATAATACTGCACGCCGAGGGACTCGATCCACGGCACCTTCTCGACAAATTGGACGACGTATCTGTCCTTGACGAAACCGGGGATCAACCGCAGCGAAACGATGAAATCGACAACAACCACGATGTTCGCAAACCACCGGATCGTGTTGTCGCGGCGCAAAAAGACCATGATCGCAATTGCGCCAAGGAGCGGTATGTATGTGATTACCGAAAGGATGGGCCAGGTAAGGCCCATGTCAAAGTAACTCAAAATCTCCGGACTCAACTCTCACCTCTCCCTTCTCCTGAAGGTTTTGAAAAACGCATAGTCGCTCTCTTCTTCATTTATCTAAAAAGTATGTAAATTCCGAGCAGCACAAATATTCCAATTGTCATGACAAGGGCGTAGTTTTGCACGTATCCGGTCTGGATGCGCCTGAGCATCCTGCTGGCGGTCTCTACGATCGCGCCCGTAAGATTCACGGCGCCGTCAACTATCCTGTTGTCGAACAAGATGCTGCCGCTGCTAAAGCCTCTCGTGACAGTTGCGGCCCCGTTGACGATGCCGTCAACTATGTATGTGTCGATCCAGCAAAGCAGGTTTGCGAACTGTTTCGTCCCGCCCACAATGGCGAAATTGTAGACTTCATCGACGTACCACTTGTTCAGAAGCGCCTTATGGAGTCGCGGCAGTTTGAATTGAACAAGGAGCGGGATGTTGGTGTTCTTTATATACATATAATAACCGACGCCGATTCCGACGAGCGCCAGGAAGACGGAGACCGCAACCATGAACAGCTCGAAACCGTGGGAATAATGATGCACCGCCGCTTCCACTTCGTGGCCCACTTCCGCGGCGTACGCCAGGCCCGCCGTCGCGGCGGCGTGAATCTCGTGTCCTCCATGCGCCGCTTTGTCGAGAACGGGCGCGAGGAAATGATGGATATGGTTCGACCCGCCAAGCGCCTCGGGGATACCCACCCAGCCGCCTACAAGGGACAGCACGGCCAGCGCCATGAGCGGATAGATCATCGAAGGCGGCGATTCGTGCAGATGGTGCTTCGCCTCTTCGGAGACGCGGGACTCGCCGTAGAATGTCAGGCACACCAGACGGGTCATGTAAAACGCGGTCATAACGGCCGCGGCGGCCCCGGCCGCCCAAAGGAATTTGCCCCACATCGGCCCCAGCACGGGAGAATCATACGTGAACGCCTTCCAGAGAATCTCATCCTTGCTGAAAAAGCCTGCAAACGGCGGCAGACCCGAGATTGCGAGGTAGGCGAACATGAAAGTCCACCATGTGTGCTTCATGTACTTCCTGAGCCCGCCCATGTTGCGCATGTCCTGGTCGCCGCTCATGCCGTGTATCACGCTGCCGGCGCCCATAAACAGGAGCGCCTTGAAAAACGCGTGCGTCATCAGATGGAAAATGCCTGCGGTATAGGAAGCAACGCCGCAGGCGATGAACATGTAACCGAGCTGGCTGACGGTCGAATAGGCCAGCACCCTCTTGATGTCGTACTGCGCCATGCCGATGGTGGCGGAGAAAAACGCCGTCGCCGCCCCCACGCCGCCGACGAGCACGAGGCTCCAGGGCGCCATCGAGTAAAGCACGTTACAGCGCGAAACCATGTATATGCCCGAGGTGACCATCGTCGCGGCGTGAATGAGCGCGCTCGTGGGCGTCGGGCCCTCCATCGCGTCCGGAAGCCAGACATAAAGCGGTATCTGCGCCGATTTGCCCATCGCGCCGATGAACAGGAACATCGTTATCGCAGTCACGACCGCTCCGCCGGCCGCCAGCTTGTGAGGCGCGGCGGCGAACACGGTCTCGTAATCAAGCGAGCCGAATATGGAGAAAATCAGCAGCATCCCGAGCACAAACCCGAAGTCGCCGATTCGGTTGACTACGAACGCCTTCTTGCCCGCGTCGGCGGCGGAATCCTTCTCGAACCAGAACCCGATGAGCAGATACGAGCACAGGCCGACACCCTCCCAGCCGATGAACATCAGGAGGAAGTTGCCGCCCAAAACGAGGATGAGCATCGCGCAGGTGAACAGGTTCATGTAGGCGAAGAACCTGTACTGGCTCTCGTCGCCGTGAATGTAACCCTTCGAATACACGTGGATAAGGAAGCCGACGCCCGACACGACAAGGATCATCACCGAGGAGAGCGCATCGAGCTGAAGCTTGAAAGGCACCTTGAACGCGCCCATCTCTATCCACTGGAAAAGCTCGCGCGTGAACACGACGACGCCTTCTTCGTTGGCCGGTACCTTCCGGAACGCGAGCACGCAGAGCGCGGACATAATGAGGGAACAAAACACCGTGCCGATGCCGATGACGGCGGGAACGAGTTCGGTCTTGCCCATGAAGAACTTCCTGCCGAGAAGCCCTATCGTGAGAAATCCCAGCATGGGAAAGAGCGGAATCAACCAGATGTAATCGAGTACTTGAACCATGCCTTGAACCCTATTTCTGCCCCGCTACCACTTCAGAGTGTTCGCCTCGTCGGCGTTGATGGTGCGGCTGATTCTGTATAGCGCAATGAGTATCGCCAGGCCGGTCGCGGCTTCGGCCGCGGCGACCGTTATCACAAAGACTGCAAACACCTGCCCGTGGGCCGACTGAAAATGGTTGGAAAAGGCCACCAGATTCAGATTGACCGCATTGAGCATCAATTCGATCGACATGAAAATCACGATGATATTGCGCCTGATGAGGAAGCCGAGCATCCCGATAAAGAATAGTATTGCGGCGAGTATTTGCAAATGTATGATCGGAATCATCAGGAATCCTTCTCTTCATCCGCGTTGGCTGTTGCCGTCGAGCGACGGGCCAGGATGACCGACCCGATCATGGCGACCAACAGCAACACCGACGCCACTTCGAACGGATACAGGTACGTCAAAAACAGCTCTTTGGCGAACACCTTCGTCGTGTCGACGTCGCCCCAGGTCGTGGAAGGCTGCTCCAAGCTGAACGTTTCAACGCCGCCCAGCCCGATCCACAGGACGACGGCCAGCACCAGGGCCGTCATCGCGAAGGCGAAGCCGACCTGCGCGGGCTTATGGAACACCGCCCGCAGCGACGCCTCCTTCGACAGGTCGACAAGCATTATAACGAAAATGTACAAAACAAGCACGCCGCCGGCGTATATGATGACCTGTACTGCGGCCACGAACTCGGCGTTGAGCAGAAGATATATCCCCGCCATGCCGATGAACGTCACGAGCAACCACAGGGCCGAGTGCATCGGGTTCGGACGGATCACAACCAGCAGCGCGGAGATTACCGTTACAGCCGCCAATATATAGAACGATATCATCATGCCGTCAATCCTTGCTCACATTGATGCAGGCAAACCAAACGGGAACGCCTCCTTCGGCCTTAAAGACCGACGGATCGAGCTTCGCTATCAAATTCCGAATCACATCCGAGCTGTGCGAGGGCACGCTGACGACGCCCTCGGGCAGTTCCCGACTGACGCGCACAGGCAGCCTTGCCGAGCCGCCGCCCTTTACCTTTAGCTCCACTTCCGTCCCGCTCTCGACGCCCAGGGAGGTGGCGTCGTCTTCACTTATTTCGACGACATCATCCACTCTCACTTTTGCCAGGCTCTCCGAATGGAGCGATGAGACACCGCCGTAGTGCAGCGTATTGTCGAAAGTGAGAACGTAGGGATGGGCCTCATCGGCGGTGGAGGACGTCTCTTCCACTATTGACAGCTTTTGCCTCGCGGTCGCAGCGACGCTCGAGTAATCCCAGGGACCTGTTTCGGCGCCGCGCGCGGTTTCCCGGATCGAATTATATATCGGGGCCGAGGCGGCGATTTGCGCCCGAATCGCATCTAAGGAATCAAACGCGGAAAGCCCCAGCTTGTGGCTGAGTTCGTCGAGGATCTCGGCGTCCGGACGGCTCTGGCCGAGCGGCCTTATGGCCTCGGGGGCATGTTGCACCATCCTGAAAGCGTTGGTATACGAGCCGTCGCGCTCGGCGAAGCTGCAGGCCGGCAGAACCACATGCGCCATCTCGGCCACGGGTCCCCCGAAAACGTCCTGTACGATCAGCAAGTCGAGCGACCGAAGCGCATCGAGCGACAGTCCGAGCAAGGACATCTCCCTCCGGATGTCGCCCCCCATAAGGTAGAGCGCCTTTACCTCGCCCGATTCGACCGCGCGCAGGATCTCGACGGCTTCGAGCGTGCCGCCCCTGGCGCCGGTCGCCTCTTTGTAGCCCGGCAGAAAATCGGGCGTTACACCCATATCCAGCGCGCCCTGCGCGTTGCCCTCACGCAGAAGAGACAGCACCTTGCCGCCCTTCAGCACGGCCAGGTTGACGGCGGCGCGCACGATCGTGGAGTTTATGGCGGAATGCAGGCTCCCCGGCGATATGACGACCAGGAAATTCTTCGCCTCGGCAATGCCTTCGGCGATCCCGGATATTATCGAGTCGTCGATTCCGACGGCGGCCGAAGTGTCGGACACCTCATATTTCACCGCGTGCAGCTTGAACTTATCGAGATCTTCCAGGTTCTGCGGGAGCGCCGCGCCGTCCGGCCCGCCGTTTCTGACCAGCAGGTCCGCCAGGCAGTTCAGCAGAGCGGGCTCGGAGCCGGGCGTCGTCCGGGCGAACCGGGAGCATTGAGTCGTGAGCTTGTTCGATCGATGACCCACGACGAACACTTTCGCGGAACCCGAATTGTGCGTTCGCAGCACCTCGAGCGCGGCGACGGGATGCGTGCAGATTATGTTCGAATCCACTACCAGTATCGCGTCGGCCTCATCTATGTCCGAAAGGGTCGCCGTCGGCGCGGGAACACCGTAAAGGTCCGTCATCGTCTCGATGATGGCGAGGTTGTTGAGGCGCGCGGGCGTATCAATGCGGTCGACGCCGAGCCCCTCGCGCATCAGTCGCTGGAAGGAGAACAGGGCCTCGTTCGAGCAGCGGGCGGACGCCAGCCCCGCCACGCTTTCTTCGCCGTCTGCGGAGATAATGTCCTTCAATCTCTGGGCGGCGAGATCGAGCGCCGCGTCCCATGTGGCCTCTTCGAGACTCCCGTTCTTGCGAACGGCCGGACTAAGCAGCCGCGATTCGCTGTGAACCATGTCGTGGCCGAATCGGCCGACCGAGCACAGGTTCCCGTTGTTGTGTCCTTGAGAATCCCGGGGGGTTACCCTGTAAACTTTGCCGTCGCGCACGCCCAGCCTGTGCAGGCATCCGACTCCGCAGAACGTGCAGACCGAATCTACCTCCTCGAGCTGCCAGGCGCGTGCGCTGTACATAAACGTCGAATCCAGTATCGCGCCCACGGGACACATCGTGAGGCACTGGCCGCAGCTTTCGCACGTATAGCCGTCGCCCTCGGTCGGGCCGACCTTGGAGATGAAACCGCTTCGCACGACGTTGTCGATCGCGCGCGCTCCCTGGATTTCCTTGCATATCTGCACGCAACGCCCGCACATGATGCAGCGGCTGTGCCACAGATCGAGAAGCGGAGAGAGCCGCTCCCTCTGCCTGTCGGGCTTGGCCGACGTGAAGCGCTGCTCCATAATCCCCATGGCGACGGTGATGTCCTGCACCTCGCATTCGCCCGCCTTGTCGCACACGGGACAGTCGAGCGGATGGTGAAGCAGCATGAACTGCATCATCTGCTCGCGCTGGCGCGTAAGCTCGTCGGAACTCGTGCATACGACCATGCCCTCACGGGCCCGGGTGTCGCACGAGGCCACCGGCCGGTCTTCGCCCTCCACCTCCACCAGACACACCCTGCAGGCGCCGATGGGCGAAAGCTTTGCGTGATAGCAGAGGGTGGGGATCTCGATTCCGACCGATCGGGCCGCATTGAGAATCGTGGTTCCCTCGGCAACGCTTACTTGCTTATCATCTATGGTCAGGTTTATCATCGAAAATCTCAGCCGCCCGGCCGGTTCAGCCGGCGGTCATTATCAGCCTGTAACACCTCATGCAGCGCTCGGCCTCCGCGACGGCGTCCTGCTCGCTGAAACCCAGCTCGATCTCGTCGAAATTGCCGATCCGCTCCTGGGGTGAAATCGCTGGCATCTCCGCGCGCTCAAGACCGCTCACTCCGGCGCATTGCTCCGATTCCTCGACGGGACCGAGCGCATTTATGATCTTGCGCATTCTCATAAGCGTGTCAAACTCTTCGTTTGTCTCGCCGCCGAGATATTTATGGATGGAGTTGGCCGCCTGCAGCCCCGTCTGGGCCGCCATGATGACCGAATCCGGCCCCGTGGCCGCGTCGCCGCCGGCGAATACGCCCGGCAGTGTTGTCTCCATCGTGTCGGGATCGATCTCGAAAGTGTTCCACCTGGTTATTCCGAGCCCCTCGATAGTTTTGAAATAATCCATGTCGGGGGCCTGGCTCACGGCGGCTATCACGAGATCGGTGTCTATCGTGAACTCCGACCCCTCGATCGGCACCGGCCTGCGGCGCCCGCTCTCATCGGGCTCGCCGAGTTCCATGCGGATGCATTCGAGGCCTACGACTTTCCCATCCTTGCCGATGACGCGCGACGGCGCGGCAAGAAAGTGCAGCTTCACGCCCTCGTGCTCGGCCTCGTCGACCTCCCACGCGCTGGCGGGCATCTCCTTGCGCGTGCGTCGGTACACTATATTGACGTCTTCGTAGCCGAGATGAGCCGGCACGCGCGCGCAGTCGATGGCGGAGTTGCCGCCCCCGATGATAATCACCTTGGCGCCGATTTTCGACTCGTCGCCTAGGTTGACGCGGCGCAGGAACTCCATCGCGTCCATTATGCCCTCGTTCTCCTCCTCGCCGGGGATGCCGAGCTTGCGGCCCTTCATCGCGCCGATCGCGAGGAAAATCGCCTGGAAGCCCTGCTCTTTGAGGTCCTCCGGCGTG
>CBFDAY010000003.1:0-26626 GCA_965602895.1 uncultured bacterium | reverse complement strand
AAAAAGGCGCCCCGCGATGACCATCCCCAGCGCCATCCCGATCGTAAACGGAATACCCAGCGTTCCCATGAGCTTTCCGAACGATTTTGTGCCGAAGGTCTCGCTTACAATAAGCGGGTTCATAACGGCGTTGCACCCGTTGCCGAGGCCGTACAACACGGCGAGCTGAGCGATTGCAAGGGCCTCGGGCAGCATCTCGAAGGAAAAGAGAACGAGCAAGAACAGGCTCGCCGCGCGGACGACGTTCGCCGCCGCCGCGAAGTGGCGTTTCTGGAACCTCTCGGATATCCACCCGAAGAAGAACCTCCCGCAGATGCTGATTCCCAGCGTGGAACTCCACGCGAGGGCCGCCCTTTCGGGAGACAGGCCCGAATCGGTCAAGAACGAAATAACGTGCAGGCCGAACCCGGAAGAGGGGACCATAACAAAAAACGTCGCGCAGAAAATCAGCCACATGCTTGGAGCGCCGAACGCCTCGCGCATGGTGTAGCCCTTTTCCTCCGGTGCGGGCGGAGGCTCAGTCGCGGAATTATCGGGCCGGGAAGAACCGCCCGATTCTCCGTCGACGGCCAGCCCCATCGAAGCGGGCGAGGAGCGGATCACTAACACGATGAGCGGAAGCGAAGCGACGGCGATGATTGTCCCGAGGACGCCGTACGCGCCGCGCCAGCCCATGGCGCCGACGAGACGAGTCGATATCGGTATCCATACAACACTGCCGAGACCCGCGGCGACGGTGATAATTCCCATCGCGCGCCCCCTTTTCTTTTCAAACCACCGCGAGGCGAGCGTCTGCGCCGGAAGAATGGTCGTCGCCGACATCCCGATCCCCACAACAAGGTAGAGAAGATAAAATTGATATGGGACGCTGACTCGACTCAACAGCAGGAAGCCGCAGGAAAGGATAACCGCGCCTGGAATCATCGCCGCGCGGACGCCGTATTTATCGATGATGTGGCCCACAAGGGGCGCCGCGAAACCCGCCGCCAGCGCCGAGATCGCGCCCGCATTGGAGATGGTGTCGCGGCCCCACTGCATGTCGGCGTCGACGAATTTCAAAAAAACGGCCAGAGTGGAAAATCCGATTCCCGCGCAGACAAAAAGGGTCCAGAACGCGGCCAACAGGACCCACCAGCCGTAGTATATCTTTTTGGCCAAGCTTTCCACACTCCCGTGCTTGCGCGCCAAGCGCTGAGACCATGTCTGTGCGGGATAAGCGGAATAAGGCTACAGGAAAACAGGCCTCAAGTCAATCGCGGCGCCAAGAGCGAAAAGAAGCGGAGTAAGGGCGCATGGCCGAGCGCCGCTACAAGAGATTCGCGGAGTTTATCCTGAGCGCGGCCGAAGGCTCAATCTGAGAACTATTATCCGCTCTGAGTAGTGTGTTCATGGATTCCCGCTTCCGCGGGAATGACACAGAGGGGAGACACAAGGGGAGGCGCAGAGGCAGACAAATTGACGCCTCTTGCGGCGCGTGCTACAATACGGAACCGTGATGGCCGACCGGAGCGGAACCACCGAAAAAACCCACTGGCGTTTCCTTTTCGCGCTTGCGCTGTTCCCCGCGCTTCTCTATGCGAATACTCTCGGGAATTCGTTTCATTACGACGACGACCTGCTCATCCTGAACAATCGCAACGTGCACAAGCTTTCGTCCGTGGGCCATTTTTTTGTCTCGCCGCAACTCATCAGCGATGTCCCGTTGAGCGGGTACAGGCCGCTGACCATGACCTCATTCGCTCTCAACTATGCCGTCGGCGGCGATAGCGCCACCGGCTACCATCTCGTCAACGTGGCCGTACATATCGCGTGTGTGCTGCTCGTGTACGCCGCGGCCCTCGTCCTGATGCGCGCGTTTGGGGTTCCGCGAAGCCGCGAGGCCGCGCTTGCCGCCGCGCTGCTTTTCGCCGCGCACCCGATCAACACCCAGCCCGTAAATTACATCTCCGGCAGATCCACGCTGCTGGTCGGATGTTTTTCACTCGCGTGTTTTCTGCTGTACGCGCGCAGCCGCGAGGAGGGCGGGGCCACGAGGCGGCACGCTTTCTTTGCAGGCTCGCTGGCGGCATATGTGTGCGCGTTGCTGTCGAAGGAAGAAGCCGTCGCGGTACCGGGCCTGCTCGTCGCGTACGAGCTTCTTCGTGCGCGGTTTCAACTTGACGGAAAGAGACTTTGGGGAATTCTCGTCGGTCTTCTGCCGTTCGCGCTGCTCACGTTCGGCTTTCTTGTCCTTGTCGTCCAAACCCTGGGAGTCGTCGGCGACACGCAGCAGGCTCGCGGGATCGGCGAAAACCTGCTTACGCAGGCGAAGGTCCTGTTCATATACCTGAAGATGATCGCGCTGCCCACCAATCTCAGCATCGACCATGTTGTGCCCACGCTCGAGTCGCTCTTCGAGCCCGTCGCGGCGGTCTCGGCGCTCGGCGTCGTGGCGCTGCTCGGCGGAGCGCTCCTGCCGGCGCGCGCGGCGCCGGTCGTGCCGTTCGGCATCTGGTGGATGGCCATTGCGCTCATTCCCACCTCGACCCTCGTGGCGCTGAAGCTCGCGCTCAACGAGCAGCGGCTGTACCTGGCCGCCGTGGGCATACTCCTCCTTGCCGGAGCGGGCTATGGACACTTGCTCGAGCGCGCCGCCGGCCGGCGCGGGATGAAACGAGCGCTCATCTGCGGTTTGCTCGCCGTGCTGGTCGCATTGTCCGGGCTCACCGTGAGAAGGAACACCCAGTGGCGCAGCCCGCTCAGCGTTTGGAGCGGCGCGCTCCGGATATATCCGGACAGCCTGCGGGCCAACTCCCAGGTTGCAAATCAATACCTGATGATGGACAGAGCCGAGGATGCTCTCGCGCCCGCGAAGAGGGCCGTCGAGGCCGGGCCCGATGTGGTCGAAGCAAGGCTTGTGCTCGCGAAAACGTATCTGCGGCTGGGATCAAACCGCGAGGCGCTCGAGCAGGCGCGCGCGGCAGCCGACCTCAATCCGCTCTCGACCGACGCGCGCACCGTGCTGGGCACAATCTTCGCGGAGCTGGAGCGCTGGAGCGAGGCGGAGGCCGCCTGGAAGAGGGCGCTCGAACTGGATCCGCAGAACGCCGACGCGCGTGAGAACCTCGAACGGCTCAGGTCTACGCGCGAAAAGCGGGGAACATCCGGGAATTGATTCGGCGGGCGGTCCGCAAGTCGCAGGAAGAAACGATATTGGAAGCGGCAGGGATGCCGGCGATGCCTCCGTCGGCTTGAATGGGGGAAAACTACAGCTTTCCGAAAAGCATCAGCGCGCCGATCGCGATAAAGGCGCTGCCGGCAACCATATGCACGGTCTTGGTGGGCACATAGGCGGCTATCGCGCCGCCCAGCAGTACCGCCAACACGGTCGCCAGAAGCATTGCGGCTGAGATAAGCGCCTTGCTCTCGGCGGCGAGCCCCATGGTCGCAAGCTGGGTCTTGTCCCCCAGCTCTGCCAGGAAAACAACTGCAAACGCCGAAGCCATTGCCTTGAAGTCCATTGTTCTCCTTCGCTTGCTTCAACACTCCTTCTACAAGTGCTGCTCGTCGACGTGCTGTCTGTCGAGCACATAGAGCTTGTAACTGTTGATGAAATCGTACATCTTCCGCATGGAATCCAGCCGGTACAGCTCCTTGAGACGAAGGAACGTCCGCGACATTTCCATGCACTCCTCGCCGCAATCGAAGAAGCGGCGGCGGTAGAGCCCGCTCGCCAAAATGCGCAGACGCTCTTCCGGCGGAACGGTCGCCTTCATGTGCTCATCTATATACATGAGATCTTCGAGAACGACCTCCACGTCGACATAGGAGGGGGTCATGTTAAGCTTCTCGAAGATGAGAATATCGACACTCTGACCTTGACTCATTTCTTCCTCCGGCAGTGAGAGATTTCAGATTAATCATAGCAAAATCGCAGCGCAACGTCAATTGGAATGGGCGGTCGTCGGGCGTATTAACTCGGGAGGGAATGGATGTTTCGCCGCGGCGCCGGCCCTTAAGGTGAACTTGGTTTTATCCGCCGAAACTCCTTTGCTCGACCGCGCATTGTGCGAGGGCGGCTTCGTCCAGGCGCACTCCCAGCCCGTAGCCCTCAAGCGGGGCGGCGACGCCATTGAGGCCGAAGCCCATTCGCGGGTAAGCGATGTCTTTGCCGAGCAGGCGCCGGTTGTAGGAGCCCTCGACATGGATGAGGTCGGGCGCCGCCATGGCGAAGTGGCGTCCGGCCGCGCCGAGTATCGATGTCTCGCCGACGAGGCATCCGAGCTGGCATTTCAGCGAATTCTCTCTTGCGATCTCGACCATCTTCATCGAGCCGGTGATGCCCCCGCATTTGGCCAGCCGCACATTGAGGGTGTCGCAGGCCTCCATCTCCGCGAGCAATTGCGCGTCATTCGGATTGCAGGCCGATTCGTCGGCCATTATCGGGACCCCGCAACGCTTTCGGACGAATCGCATTCCCTCGAAGTCCCTGGCGCCGACAGGCTGTTCGACCGAGGAGACACCAAAGCGTTTGAGGCCGTTTATTCTCTCAACGGCCTCCTCGGGCATCCAGGCGCAGTTGGCGTCCACCCTGATGTCGGCCTTTTTCCCCATAATTCTCCGGACGATCGCCAGGCGCGCCTCGTCGTCGCCGATGCCCACCTTCACCTTGACCTGGGAAAACCGCGCGAGCCTCATCATCAACGCCGTCTTCGCGGTCGAGAGGCGTCCCTCGCCGGAGACGGGGCCGGTGTAGTTGATCTTCTTTCGTTTCAATCCGCCGACGAAGTCCGAGGCCGAGCGCAGGAACTGTTTTCCCGCTATATCTATCATGGCGAGGTCCAGCGCGCAGAAGGCGGCCCCGACCGACCTCTCGTGGGCCGTGACGGCGGCGTCGGACAAAAAACCGAGCACGCGATCGAGGTCGGCGAACCTTTGTCCGACTATGCGGGGCGCAAATGTGTCGAGCAGCGTGTCCATGACCGAGGCCGGTGTCTCTCCGGTGAGATACTTTCGCGGGATGGTCTCGCCGATGCCCGTGATTGCTCCGTCGGAGCGCAGGCGCACGATGATGTTCTCGGCCTGTTCGTGTTCCGCCTCGGCGTGGACGTACTTCCGCTTGAACGGAATCTTTATCCTGAACGCTTCAAACCGAACTATCCGCATCTTTCCAGATCCTGTAGAACACGCCGTACTGGGCGGGGTCGAGTCTTATGTACGACTCGAATCGCCGAAGGTAGTAATCCATGAGGCGGCTGACCGATTCATCATCGTCCGGCATATCATCGGTGTAGACCGGTTCTTCGAATGTGAGGACGAATGTATTGTTCGGTCGGCGCATTATGTACGCCGTGACCAGGGCCGCGTGCGCCCCGACGGCAAACTTTGCGGGGCCCTTGGGAAGGACGGCCGGGCGGCCGAAAAACATCTTTTCGATACCGCCTTTGGTCGTAACGCGGTCGCCAAGGAGAATGAGCATCCCGTTTTCGCGAAGCGCCTTGTAGCCGCCTTCGAGCGCGTTGTCCGAGGGTATGGGGCGCGCGCCCGCCTTGATTCGCGGAGCGAGGAACAGGTCGTTGACTTTCTTGTTCCTGTGCGGCGCCACTATCACATAGGAGGGATACCCTCTCGTGCAGAAATAGTTAAGGCCGAGTTCCCAGTTGCTGAAATGCGACGACACGATGACGACACCTCTTCCGCGCTCGAGCGCGGCGTCGACGTTTTCGGTTCCGACGACTTCGACGTGCGAATCGAAATATTCCTTGTCGAGCTTTTTCGTGCGGAAAAACTCGGCGAGGTAGAGGCTGAAATGGTAATAGGTCCCTTTGACTGCCTTGCTCAGCGCTTTTCCTTCAAGCTTGCCGCCGCTTATGACGCGCAGGTTCGCCCTGACCGCGGCGCGGCCTTTTCTGTCGAAAAAATGGTTCAAATCGGCGATGCGCCTTGCGATCCAATAAAGAGGCCTGAGCGGAAATATCGTGGCGAGGAATACCGCTCCGAGATATATGAGATATTCGATCATCGATTCCGCCGGACGACTCTATGCCGATGCTTCGGCGTCGCGTCGCATCCAGCTCAGGATATCCTTTGCGACTTCGCCCGGATTCTCAAACTGGATTGAATGTCTGCACCCTGAATATATTCTAACCCTTTTGGCTTTTATCTTCAAACGCGCGAACATCGCCTGCAGGCGCGGGTTGTCGACGATGTCGTCGCGCTCGGCAAGGAGCAACTGCGTGGGCGCTGTCCACTGGTATCCGTTTTTTCTTAAAAGTCTGTCGAGCCTGACGCTTTCAAGGTAAAAGCGCGCGGTCACCCGGCGGAGACGAAGGGGATCGTCCGCGATGTATCGCAGGTATTTCGGAACGGACGTGAACATCTCGTCTTTTATCGGGATCGGATGCGGCGCACCGGGCCGAAAAAGGGCATCGAAGGCGATCGAAACTCTTTCGCCGATTGCGGGCATGACGCGGGGGAAAATACCGGGCGCCATGAGGGTCAGCGTGGAGAATAGCCCCGGATGGAGCATGTCGACCGCGACGGCGAGTTTTCCGCCCCACGACAGGGCCGCGAGGTGGAGCCTGTGCCGCGAGCCCTTGATCGACTCCGCAAACCGGACGACGTCGTCGACAAGCTGAGCGATGCCTCGGCAGTGTCCGCGCTCAAGCTCGTTCATGCCGGAGCCCCTGCGGTCCAGCCCATAAACGGCCGGGCCCTCCCCTGCGATCTTCCCGGCGCATTCGGAAAACCACTCCGAATGGCTCTCGATTCCGTGGAGGTAAACGAGCGTATCGGCCCGGGCCACGCCGGGCCACAGGCGGTATTTGAGCTTGAGGTCGCCGCTGGCGGCATACTCGCCGATCTGCGTGTCTGCGGGCTCTTGCAGCGTGTCGGTCATGTATGCGAATTCCCGAGGGAAAACCGCAAAGCGCCGAATCCTGTCGCGCGAAATTGGCGCGTCGGGGCGAGACTCCGGCCGACGGGGGCCGCTGCGTCTCAATACTTGAATCGGCCTCGATACCGCTTCACTTTCCTCGTAACATCGAGCGCGCTCTGCGGGCAGAGTTCCATGCAGCAAAAGCAGGAAATGCATTTTTCCGGATTGACCACCGGATACGGATTCAGCTTTATGGCCCCGACGGGGCAGTGCTCCTCGCACGTGCCGCACTTGGTGCATTTGTCCTCGACGGGCACGGGACGGCTTATCATGAGCTGCGTGAGCAGCCTCCAGGACGTGTGGCCGAAGGGGGTGCGCATAAACTTGGACGGCAGCTTGAAGCGGTCGATCGGCTCGACGGGGCCGATTGTCTCGATCTTATTGATGTCGAGGACGCCGAATCCGCGATCGGAGGCCATGCGGAGCATGGGGACGTACGAAGGGCTCAGTCCCATCATGGCGGCCATGACGGCGTCGCACTCGACGGCGTTGTCGCCGACGATGATCTTGCCGATGTCGCGCAGGTCCTCCGAGGAGGGGCCCCGGCCTTCCATCCCGACGATCGCGTCCATGACGACGAGATCGGGCTTGCGAAGCTCGTATATGTCGATGAGGGCCTCCGAGAAGCTTTCGCACGACATGGCCAGGCGATGAATCGCCGCCTTCTGTCCTCCGACGAGCATGCCGAAGCTGTTTTTTATTGCGCCCGTGATGACGGTCAGCATGTGTGTCTTGAACTTGGGGATGGTTATGTAGAAATCGGCGTCAAGAAAAGACTGCGAGATCGTGACCTTCTGTGTGAAACGGGAGCTGATGGGAACCGACGCGCCCTCCTCGCTGAGGTTTACGAAGTGACCGTCGCAGACATCGAGGATGCCGCTCTTCTTCGCGCACGTCTCGTTCGCGCCGTAGCCGCGCACTCCCGGGTTGTCGCCCACGATGATGCTTGCGGGCCCGCGGGCCTCGACCGCCTTGACGACGGCCGCCACGACGGCCGGATTGGTCGTGATGGATCGCCTCACCACGAACGGGCCGATGATGTTCGGCTTGATGATGACCCTCTTGTTTTCCAGATCGACACCGAAATCCTTGAAGGCGGTCTCGACGATTTCCGCAGCGCCCTCGTAAGCGGCGTCGTATATTGCAACCTTGCTCATGACGCTTTTCCAGTCATTTCAAAACAAAATATCCGTGTCCGATGGCGTGGAGCAGCTTTTTCTCTACAACCTCGTAGCCGCCCTCTTCGAAAACCTCCATCCACCGGGCAATCGGGAGGATCTCCTGATTCGTGAGCGAGTGGAAGAGGTGATGTTCAAGTGTCGTCGTCGGTACCCTTCTGAGCCACTCGCGCGGGATCTTGAAAAACTCGGCCACAACCAGGCGCGTGTCGGGGAAATGCTTTTTCAGTTCTTTCAGAAGCCCTACAACCCTGCCGGTCCCGTCGCTCAAGTATTCGTGAAACACGTCGATCGCGGTAATCGCGTGAACGCCCGGAAACCTTTCCGCGAGGTCCCGCACATCGAACATGTCGCCGAGCGATACCGTGACCCGCTCGCCGTATTCCGCATGCCTCAATCGTCGCCGGGCGTATTCAACCGTGTCCGGGTCGTTGTCGATGCCGAAGCAGATTATATCAGGTTTCTCGCAGAGCAGGAAGAGGAACTCCAGGTCGCCACAACCGAAGTCAAGGATTTGCTTGAAACCGTGCGAGTGGACCAGCTCGCGCACCGCAAGAAACGGCATCTGCAGCCCGAGCTTTCCGCTGCCCCTGGCCACCGCCTCGCCTCGCCGCTTTATGTCCCGGTCATACTTTTTCTCCGAGCGCAGCATCGCGTCGAGTTCGCGAAAAACGGGCTCGTATCCGTATAGCAGATCGAAGAGGCCGCGTGGTTCCTCGAGCAGGGTCGCTCCGCTGTGTTCAAGCGAGCAACGCCCGCCTTCATATTTCAGCACCTTGATTCCGTCCAGGTATTCGCAGACCGCGTCCAACACATCGGGGTCGAGGCCGTTTCTGTTTGCAAAATCCTCGACCGCCACGGGTCCGTTTTCGAGCAATTCGTCCAGCAGGCCGGCGTTCATCAAAGACCAGAAGCACCTGGTGGTGATGTAGCCCCTTATGAACTTGAGTCCGAGGGAGTGCTTTCGGCGCGTCTTCATGAGGTTCCGCAGGCCGACGATCCTGTTCATGAATATAATCTGTTCCAGCAGTGGATTCACGGGCGCGGTCCTCCGTCGCATGCGGTCTCGACCGGCATCGTAATTTCGGCCGCCGGGCTGACTCCGTCCAGGCAGTTGGGATCGGGCATCACGTGGGGAATCTTGTATTGTCCGTCGGGAGCGCCCTGTCCGGCGCGCTCCTTTCGGCGTTCCTCGAAAAAGCCCGGCTTCATAAGGCGGAGCACGGGCTCGCCCAGGCGCTGCGAGTCGCGTTTTGCCGCGTACTCGATGTTGCGAAGGCGCAGCTCTCGTTCGAACCTCTGCAGCAGCTCGGCGAGAGCGCGGTCGTCGCGCCCGGCCGTCTCGATTGCGATGACGTACGACGGCGGATCGGCCAGCCTGAGCGTCAGCATGAATCCCTCGACGGTGACCGCCGGCGCGGATGCTGCGGCGCGCATGGCCTCGGTCGCCTGCGCCTCGGTCACCTTCTCGCCGGTAATGGAGATGGTGTTTCCGCCCTTTTGCTTGAACACGATCACGGGCGTTTCATTGTAGAAATCCACAACCTCGATAATATCGCAGATGTCATATCTGTACAAGCCGCCGGAGGTGGTCAGGACGACGTAGTACTCCTTGCCCTGTTCCAGCTCCTCGCAGCCGAGGGCCGTCTCGGAGCGGCCGCCGTCGGGCGCGACGGGGAAAAACTCGAAGAAATGGCCCGTGATCGCGAGCAGCCCGTTCGGCGTATCCGACCACAGCGGTATCGAAAAATAGCCCTCGGTGGCGACCAGCCCCATATCGCGGAGCGGAACTCCGGGAAAATACTTCGGGAACTCCCTGAGGAAAAACCCGACCGAGCCGCCCTGCCACGTGGTGATTATCGAAAGATTCTTCCAGACGTCGTAGCCGCGTATCGCGCCGCCGTTTTCGGCAAGTTTTTCAAGCTCTCGGGCCCTCCTGCCGTTTGGTCGCAGGCCCTCCTCGAGCCTCAGGCGCAGGCGCTGAGGGATGTCGATGTTCCGGCTTATTGCGCCGTCCCGAATGTCGCGCGCGATCTCGCCCGCGTGGGCCGCCAGCTTCTTCATCATCAGCAGGATCGTGCTGGGGTTCATCGCGGCGATGGCCGTCACATCGCATTCCACCGCCATGCGGAGCGCCAGATAGTATCTCGCCTCGAAGTCCTCCAGGCACATGACCTCATAGGGAACCGCGTACCGCTTCTGGGCGAGCGGATACTGAAGCCGGTAAGAATGGCCGCTTATGGAGCCGTAGGGGATTCCGCACTCGGTGTATCCGTCGATCTCGGGCGACATGACCGAAAATATCTTGCCCCTGAGCATCGCCCTGTGGTCGGCGACCAGCTTGCGCTGCCACATCTTTTGCGTTTTCGAAAATTCGTCGTAGAACGAAGGCGTGATCGGGATGAACTTCGGGCTGCCGGTGGCGCCGCTCGTTCGGCCGAACATGATCGGGTCCTCGGCCGTAAGCACGTTTTTGTCGCCGCGGAGCATGCGGCCGACATAGGGCTCGAACCTATCGTACCCGCGCACGGGAACGCGCCGCCTGAAGTCGTCCGCCGAGCGGATATCGCAAAAACCGTGCTCCCTCCCGAAATCCGTCTGCGCGTTTTGGGCGATGATGTCCAGCAGTCGCGACGCCTGCATTCGCGCCGGCTCCCCGGTGGCGGACATCAGCTCGCTCCACGAGCGCGCAAGCACGGTGCGGAGAGCGAAATAGAGGAGATGCTCGATCATATGAGCCGTTCCAAAGAAAAGGGCGGAGCGAGTTCGCTCCACCCTAGTGTCGCAAGTTTGATCTCTTGCATGCGGCCCTGCAGGTTCACTTTCTCGGCCTGCCCCGTGGGCTCATTGCGTCGGCGCCGGCGAGGAGGCCGTCACGGCGCGGAGTGAGCGCCGGCCTTGCTCTCGGCGCAATCGCGCTCGAGTTCGCACTTGTACGCCTCGGCGCCCCGCACCAGCATTTCGTGAAGATCGGTCACGATCCTTTCCCCGCCCTCGTGCGTGGGGATCAGGCCGTATTTCTCGTAAAGATAAGGCAAGGCCTCGGTATTGTCGAGGATGCAGCAGGGTCGGCGGTGGTCTTCATTAAACGGCTGCATCGATCTCGCCTCCGTAAAGCAGGGTGAGTTCACGATTTCAACCAGCGATTTTTCGTGGATGCTGTCTTTCGCCATGTGAATGAAGACGCAGGGCTCGACCAGGCCGGTCGCTGTAACGTGCAGGTACTTGCGTCCCCACGCCAGGCATCCCTCGGTGGCCTCGCCGTCGTTCCAGAAATCGTAAATCAGGATGGGCCTCGTCGTCCTGAATCTTTGTATGGCCTCGAATCTTTCCAACCGTTCCTCTGCCGACGGCATGAGCGAAGGGTCGGGGTTCTTTCCCGTGGGTATGTACTGGAAATACCAGCCGAAAGAGGGCCCGTGTTGTACGATCTCGTCGATGAACTCGTCGCTCGTGACGGCATGGTGGTTCTTCGTGGTGTGCGTCACGGAAAAGCCGAAGAGCACTCCCTCCCTGCTCAGCCGGTCCATGCTCGCCGTTATTTTGTCGTAGGCGCCCTCGCCGCGCCGCTCGTCTGTTTCGCGCGGGCCGCCCTCGATGCTTATTGCCGGGTGTATGTTTCCGAGTTCGGCCATTCTCTTGGCCATAGCGTCATCTATCGTCATCCCGTGCGTATAAACCTGGAAGAAGACGTCGTCGTGCTCCTCCATGACATCAAACAAGTGAGGCCAAATCGTCGGCTCGCCTCCGGAAATGGTTATGAAGTAAATGCCCATTTCCTCTTTCGCCTGTCTGATCACATCACTGACTTCTTCGCGCGTGAGCTCCTTGGACTTGTCGTATTCCCCGGCGTAGCAGCCGAAACAGTTCAGGTTACACCTCATGCTCGGGCTTATAAGCAGGAGGAACGGCGGCGACGCGCCGTGTTTTTCAATGTATCTGTCGCGGACTTCCTGGCCCAGCGTCAGGTGGTTGAAAAACATGTTGAAGGCGAGCTTTCGCTGGGTGTTCGCCGAGAGACGGGGAAGGTTGCGCTTGACCATGGCGAAAAACATGCTCATGCCGTCGGCGGCCTTTTGCCTCTTCTCGGGATCCTGTGTTTTCAGGTTCGCGAGGCTTTTGGCCATGGCCCCCTCTTTCAGCTTGTCCATCAGGGTTCCGAGGATCTTGTCGTTTCCGGAAAGTGCGGGAAGCGCGTAGGACAGTCCCTTGGCCTTCAGATAAGCCACCATGCGGTCAACCTGCATCTTTTTCCCTCCTGTTTCAGAATCTCGCCCGGGCCGGGCGAGGCCAGCTCCGTTCTTGTTGTCCGTTCCCGGATCAGATTCATCGTCCGCAGGCCCGATTTCCTAGCGCTGTTTCAGCACGCGTTGGATCATCTGTATGTCGTCGGGCTCGCTAAGGTCTGTGGAAAGGTCCGGGTCGTCCCAGTACAGGGCCTTTGCCGTGACCTGGTATTTGTTGGACACATGATTCTCGACGTCGTTGGGAGTAAGCGTACCGAATATATATTTCACTGTAAGCTTGAGTCCGAGGAATCTCGCAATCCCAAGCGTGTTTTTCCGCATGTGATATATGTTGTAGAAGTTGTCTTTGTTGGCCTTCACCCGGTCGGCGTTGTCCAAAAACAGGCCGGGTCGCAGAAACTCGATGTGCGCCCCGGTGTATTGCCCTTCCTTGAAGCGCGCGTACGTGCGCCTCTCATCGGGATACTTCTCCTCGCAGGCCTTTCGGCTCACGAGCGGGAAGAATATGTCAACGTCCTTTTCCGCGAGCACACGCTCCATTAGATCGTCAAGCCCTTTTGGCGTGATAAGCACGAGATCGGAGGGCACAAACATGATGAGATCACCCTTGGCGATCGCATCGATGCCGAACTGCACGTTCTCGGCCGCGTCACCCTTGTCCACAATGAAGGACGCATTCGGGTTGTCCCTCAAGCTGAGCGCCTCCTCCACTTCGGGCGCGGCCACGACGATTATCTTCTGCACGTATCTCGAGCCGCAAAGCGCCCTGTAAACGTGCCTTATCATGGGTTCGCCGTTTACCTCAAGAAGATCGATGTTGGGAACATCGCGAAACTGCTTTCGTGAGTTTTCGGTCTGCTCGACGGAGAACAAAACCGCCACCACGCGGTCATCCCGACCCTCGGCGGTTTGGCCGCTGTCCCCGGCGAATGGGGCGGCGTCGGCGTCGGCCGCGCGTAACGGTCGCGGGATGAGCGCAATCGCGGCAATCAGGGCGGCGCCTGCAACCCACCGGGCAACACATCTTTTCAAGGGCACTCGCCTCATCGCCGGACTACGCCTCCATTGAGAAAACCTATGACTTCTTCCGATACGACTTTTTCATCCTTCCCTACCATTATACTGTGTCCGTCCTGATCGAGCATTACAAGGCGTTTTTCGTCGGAGCCGACGGATCGATACACGAGCGGTCCGCTCTTTCCTCCCGATACCTTGTCTCCCTTCGCCTGGATTATCAGCACGGGTACACGTATCTTGCACAGATTATCCTTCGCGATGTCAATAAGCTCGGACATCGTGTGAAGGGTGGCGGTCGGCACCCAGTCGTAAACAAAGCTGAAAGACTCGCCGTCGGCGCCGATCAGTCTCTCTGCTCTTCCCTTGACCGTCTTGAAGAAGGCGCCGTAAACCCTGAGCATGAGCCCGGTCGGATACCTGTTGTTCAGCGGACAGAGCGGAACATTGAGCAAGATGAGCCTGTCAACGTGATTATGGGCCGCATAATGCGCGGAGAGGGCGGCTCCTATTGAAAAACCGATGAGGTAAACTTTGTCGTGCCGCCGCTTTAGCGCTCGATACTCCCTGTGGACGTGCTCAAACCAATCCTGCCATACAATTCCGCCCAGGTCGGCCGGATTAGTGCCGTGTCCCGGCAGCAGGATTCCTTTCGCCTCCAGGCCCGCCGCCGCGAGTTCCTCCGCAAGGTTCCGCATCTGGGCCGGCGAGCCGGCGATGCCGTGAACGAGAAGGCACGCGCTTTTTCCCGACCCTATTGTAAACGGTTCGTGCCCCTTGGCTATCTCTCCCGCATGCGCCAAGATACCCCTTGCCGCCCCTTCGACAAGAACCGACTCCCGCATATCAACAGCCACGAAACCCAGTTTCCCCCCCCATTATCAAAAGACGCGCATGGATAATGCAAAACGGACGAAAAGGGTATACTTTTTGTCCTGATGGCATCTTCAAAACCCTAAACTATCAAGAAGATTAGCATATTCCCCGGTAAAATGCAAATGATGTTCGGCATTGCAAAACGGTTTGTTATTTTGCGCCAAATGGTGTAAAATGCCGCCGATGGCACAGCGATCGGATGGAATTGCCCAACGGCAGTCCGGAACAATCCTTAAGATCAGACAGGAGGTCAACATGAAGATCCATAGAATAGGCATTGCGATTGTTTTCACCATTATTTTCGCAGCTGCCGCCTCGGCGCAGACAAACTCCAAGACCGCGCAGATGCTTGAGGAGGTTGCGGGCAAGACGGCGGATATCACCAGCTACAAGGTAGACATGAAGATGGAATCGCAGATGATGGGACAGGCGATGATCATGAACGGAGAGATGGCGTTCAAAAAGCCGAACAAGATGCACATGAAGACCACGTCCAATATGATGGGAGGGATGACGCAGGAAACATTCACCTCCGGCGACATAGTGTGGACCTACATGCCCATGATGAAAATGGCCACCAAGATGGATTTATCCAAGATGGGCGAGCAAAACCCTCAGCGCGCAGGTATGACCGACCAGGCCGATATCACGAAGCCGTTCGCCGGATTTCCGAAAGAAAATGTCAAGTACATCGAGACAAAGAAGGTGGGCGGTCGCGAAGTCTACGCGTTCGAGGCCACGCCCGACTTCGGCGGCCAAATGCCGCCCGGCCAACCCACGCCCCAGATGTTCCCGGAGAAGATCATCTTTTGCCTCGACGCCGACACCGGACTGCCTTCGAAGGTGACGATGGTGGGGAAAGACGGCAAGACAATGATGGAACAGACCTACTCGAACTTCAGGATCAATATTCCAATCGATGATTCAGAATTCGAGTTCACGCCGCCCGAGGGCGTCCAGGTCATGGACATGACCGAAGGCGCGTTGAACATGATGAGACAGATGCCGGGAAGCGGAGCGAAGAGCGAATAACGCCGCAATCGCCCCGGCGGCGCGCCTATGGACACAGTGAATCCTGGTCCAAACCACACACGGGAGGGATCGCAACCTTGAAACGAGAGGGCCTGAAATACACCCCTCGGCTCCGGACGGGATACAGCCGCATCGTATGCCCCGACAACGCGCGACTCCGCTCGATCGAATTCGGGGTCGTCGGCCTCGCCCGCGGCGACTCCGCGGAACTGCCCGTCGCCGGAAGGGAAGTCGTGGTGACGCTGCTCGAAGGAAGATGCGCCGCCGAAGCCGCAGGCCGCAAACTGACAATTGGACCTCGCAAGGACATTTTCAATGAACGGCCGACGTCGATTTATGCGCGCGGAGTCGACCGCCTGAGGCTGACCGCTCGGGCGCGCATGCAGGCGCTCGTCTCGATCGCGCCCGCGCGTTCGCGCGAAGTCGTGGTCGAGGCGATCGAGCCGGCGGCCGTGGTCGAGAGGGTAGTAGGCGAAGGCGCGTATGAGCGCAAAGTGAGAACGATCGTGGGCGAGGACTTCCCGGCGGAGAAGCTGCTTGTCGGCGAGACGATAAATCAGGCGGGCAAGTGGTCGAGCTATCCGCCTCACCGCCACGAAAAAGACGATCTCCCGCACGAAGCGAAGCTCGAGGAGGTCTACTATTACAAGCTCGAAAATCCGGCCGGCTTCGGCCTGCAGCGCATCTACACCGATGACGGTCGCATCGACGAGACCCACACGGTTCGCGATGGCGATCTATGCGTGCTGCCGCGCGGCTATCATCCCGTCGCCGCGACGCCGAACTCCAGGCTCTACTACTTCTGGGCGCTCGCGGGCAAAAACAGGAAGATGCGCGTGCGGGTCGACCCGAGTTTCGCCTGAGCGCCTGTCGGGAAAATCCCGCTGCCGTCGCTCCGCCTTTTGAATGACGAGGCAAACCATGCTGCCCGGAGCCCTGCCGGGCGGCGTCTTTGAGGAGGAGAAACCTTGACGGATTTTCTTGAGGAGAAATTCGGACTCAACGGCAAGGTCGCCGTCGTGCCGGGCGGAACCAGCGGCATCGGCAAGGCCATCGCGCTGGGACTGGCGAAGTCCGGCGCCGTGGTTGCGCCGCTCTCCCGCCGCATCGAGAAGGTCGAGGAGACCGCGGACGAAATCGAAAAGCTGTCGGGCAGGCGGCCGCCCGTTTATTCGGTCGACGTGCTCGACTTCGCGGCCACCGAGGACATATTCGGGAAGATCTCGGAAGAATGCGGCTCGCTCGACATCCTTGTCAACTCAGCGGGCGCCACGATGAAAAAGCCCTCCATGGAACTCACCGAGGAGGAATGGGACCGCGTCGTCGACACCAACCTCAAGGCGCTCTTTTTCTCTTGCCGGGCGGCGGCGAGAATCATGACCGCGAAAAAAAGCGGCGGCAAGATCATTAACATAGCGTCGCTGGCCTCGTATGCCGGCCTGAACGAAGTCGCCGCCTACTGCGCCAGCAAGGGAGGCGTCCTTTCCTTGACTCGGGCGCTCGGGCGCGAATGGGCCCACCACGGCATCAACGTCAACGCCATCGCGCCGGGCGTGTTCCGCACTCCGCTCAACGCGCACCTGCTCGATATCAAGGAGCGCCACGACATGTTCGTCTCGCGAACGCCCATGGGCCGAATAGGCAACGTGGAGGAGCTTGTGGGCGCCGCCGTCTACCTCGCCTCGCCGGCTTCGGACTTCATGACCGGCCAGGCGATAATCGTCGATGGCGGTTTTCTGGCGATGGGGGTGTGACAATGGTCCGAGGCTCACCGAGAGACAACACCATGTCGGCAGCGCTGCTGCGCAAGCCGTTGGACCTGGGGCTGGCGCGGGTTCCGGAGTTCGAGCCGGCGGCCGACCAGGTAATCGTAAAAGTCGCCGCCTGCGGGATCTGCGGCAGCGACCTCAGGTACTATCACGGCGAGAACCCGTGGGCGCTGCACACCCTCGGCGAGGCGAGGCCCAACCCGCCCAACATCGTGCTCGGCCACGAATTCGCGGGAGAGGTCGTCGAGGCCGCCGATTTCCCGCACCTGCTCGGCAAGCGGGTTGCGATAATGTCGTTCAAGACATGCGGGGAATGCCGGCACTGCCGGAGCGGGGCCGAGCACCTCTGCAGGCGCACGATGCACCTGGGCCACGGCGCGGGATGGGGCGAGCGCGACTATTACCCGGGCGGGATGGCCCAAAGAAGCCTGGCGTGGGGGAGCCTGTGCTTCGAGATGCCCGATGAGATGAGCTTCGAGGATGCGGCCCTGCTCGACGTCGTCGGCGTCGGCGTGCACGCGGCCAACATCGCAGGCGTGAGACCCGGCGCGTCGGTCGCCGTGTTCGGGGCCGGTCCGATAGGAAACGCGATCATGCAGGCCTCGCGCGCGATGGGCGCAAGCAGGACTTGCGTCGTGGACACCTACGATGTCGCGCTCGATATCGCGAGGGCATGCGGCGTAACAAGGGCGATAAAGGCCGGCGACACCGATGTGCCGGCGGCCATCCGCGAGACATGCGGCGGAGGCTGCTCGGCGGTCTTCGATACGGTCGGCACGGAGGAAACGCTCAAGCAGTGCCTGAGCCTCCTGGCCGAGGGCGGAACGCTCGTCATCCTGGCCGTGCACGACATGAATTTTCCCCTGAATCCGCTCGACATCGGGTCGGAGCGCAGCCTGAAGACCTCCTGCAATTTCCTCCCGGAGGAATTTCCCCTTTCGCTCTCGCTGGTCGCCTCCGGACAGATAGACGTCAGGCCGTGGATAACCCACAGGTTTCCGCTCGATGACGTCGAGGAGGCCTTCCGCACCATGCTTAACAAAGAGGAATGCGGCGCATTCAAAATAATGATCGAGCCGAACGGCGGGAGTTAAATTGAAAAAGACGATAAAAGAGAAGTCCGAGGAAATTTCCGACTGGCTTGTCGATATCAGGCGCGACCTGCACGCCCATCCCGAGATCGGGCTCCAGGAGATCCGCACGTCCGCCAAGGTCGCGGAGATGCTGGGGCAGCTCGGTCTTGAGGTCAAAACCGGCATCGGCACAACCGGCGTCGTCGGCCTCCTTGAGGGCGGCTCGCCCGGCCGCACCATCGCGATCAGGGCCGACATGGACGCGCTCCCGATTGAGGAGGAAACGGGGTTGCCGTTCGCATCGCAGAACACGGGCGTGATGCACGCGTGCGGGCACGACGGTCACGTCGCCATGGCGCTCGGCGCCGCGCGCGTTCTCTCGGATCTGCGAGAAGACCTGAAGGGCGGCGTCAAATTCATCATGCAGCCCGCCGAGGAGAACTACGGCGGCGCCAGAGACCTCGTCGAGGAGGGCGTTCTCGAAGACCCAAAGGTGGACGGCATCATCGCGCTCCACGTCAACGCGGACGAGGAAGTCGGCAAGCTCGTGATCAAGCCGGGCCCCATCGGCGCGTCGGCCGACGTATTCATGATCTCGATCAACGGAAAAGGCGGCCACGCCTCGGAGCCGCAGGCGTGCATAGACCCCATCCACATCGCCGCGCATGTGATAACCGCTTTCCAGACGATGATCCCGAGGACGCTCGACGCGCGCGAGCCGGTCGTCGTGAGCGTGTGCTCGATACAGAGCGGCACGGCCTTCAACGTCATCCCCGACAGCGTCCACTTCGGCGGCACCGTCAGGACGCTCTCGAGCGGGCGGCAGGAGGAAATGCCCGAGAAGCTCGAGGACATCGTGCGGGGTATTACGGCCACGTTCGGCGCGACATTCGATTTCACCTACATCCACGGCGCGCCGGTGACCTCGAACGAGCCGGGAATGACCGACCTCATGAGGGGTGTCGTCACCGAGCTGTGGGGCGAGAAGGGCGTGGTCCGGATGAAACATCCGATGATGGGCTCCGAGGACTATTCGTATTATCTAAGAAAAGTGCCCGGCGTGATGGGCATGCTCGGCGCTCGCAAGGAAGACGGCGCCGATTATCCATCGCACCATCCCATGTTCGACTTCGACGAGCGTTGCCTGCCGCTGGGAACACAATTGCTCGCCGCCACCGCGATCAAGTTCCTTAACGGAAGCCTCTAGCGCTCGCCCCGCAGAATGTCCCGTCTTGCCGATGTGGGGCCGGATTGTTCTATGGACACATGGAGCGGCTCATGCGGGCGGAAAAACAGGGAGGAACGATGGGTCTGGAAAAAAGGGTCGCCGGCGCGAGCGAGCGAGTGCGCGAGTGGCTGGATACTATGCTGGTCGAGGATCAGCCATTCGGCGTTCATCGCGCGAGCGATTATCACGACGTCTCCGAATTTCCCTCGATGCTGCTTCCCGCGACCTACAACGCCACACACTGCCGCGTGCTGCTGGGCGACTATGACGATCTTGCGCCCGGACAAAGGGACGCGCTCGTGGAGTTCATCAACGGCTTCCAGCAGGAGGCAGGCAACTATCGGATGCCGCAGATGCGCAAAGAGAACATCTATTATCCCACGTGGGAGTATATCGACTTTCATACGACCAATTATGCGATGGGCGCGATTCTGTCGGTCGGCGGGAAAATGACACGCACGCTCCAATTTGTCGAGAAATATTGCTCGCCCGAGTCGCTTCGCGAGTGGTTGTCAAGACGCAATATGACCGACCCGTGGAACGAGGGCAACAACATCGTCAACATCGCCGGCTTCTACTTCGTCCTCGCCGAGCAAGGGGATGAAAGGATGGGAGAGCTGATCGAGCAACTTTTCCGGTGGCACGAGGAAACACAGGACCCGCAGACGGGATATTGGCTCGATAAGGACGCGCAACCGCCGGTGCATCCGATGGTTGCGATGGCCGGGGCCGCGCATAATTTCCACATCTATTACTACCTGAACCGGCCGCTGAAGCGCGTCGAGCGGATCGTCGACCATTGTCTCAGCTTCGTTGGCGACGGCGTCACCTCGGCGTGCGTCGACATCGATGTCGTCGACATATTGGCAAACATGTACCGGTATGGGTATCGGACCGCCGACATCGAGGCGGGATTTGAGAAGAAGCTTGCGGATTTGCTTGAATTCCAGAATTCCGACGGCGGATTCGCCGACACGCGCGCGGGCGACCGGCGCTTCGACGGCTGGAACTCCTACGTCGAGCCGCAGGGGTTGAGCAACTGCTTCGCCACATGGTTCAGGACCGCCACAATGGGCATGATATGCGAAGCGCTCTTCCCCGGCGCTTTCAGGTGGCGCTTTCGTAACACCATCGGCATCGGCTACTACAATCGCGAATATTCCCCCATGACATAGAAGGCGATTCTAAGCCTGCAGTCACCATTTCGTTCGCACACCCGCCTCGCGCCGGCGCCTTTGGCTTCGGGAAGTCGTTATGGTAGAATATGATACCGAAGGCGGCGCGGCGTTATCCGAACGGGACGAGCCATGCATCTCAGCCAGTTGATAGAATTCATCGGCCATTTCATGGGGGCCGTGCTGCAGTTGATCCTCATCATGATGATGGCCCGCCGCAAGGACAAGCGTCGCGGCGAGAACGTCTTTTATCTGCTCGTGGTCCTCATCTTCATCTGGCACGCCGGCAATTTCGTTTCCGCCTTTTCCCAACTGCTGATGGGCAAGCGCGTTGTAATCGTCGGCCTCATCTGGGACACCGCGACGACCGTGTGCATGGGATTTGTGCCCGCGCTCCTGATCCATGCGCTGCTGGAGTTCCTGCGGGAAGCGCCGAAGAGCTTCTTTGCCCGCTGGCGGCGCGGCTTTCTCATCGCGGCTTATGCTCCTCTCATTTATTTCTGGCGCGTTCCCTCAAGACTCGTCAGGTATCCCGAGCTGCCGAGATCGGAAAACGTGCTTCTGGTCGCAGGCGATTTTCAATATTGGATGATCGCCGCCCTCGCGTTGGCGACGTTCATGTGTTTCAGGTTATCGAGGCTGTCGCGCGATGACGTCGAGCGCCGCTTCTACATGTCTCTGGTGAGGATGTTTGCCATCATCTTCGGGCTGATAATCCTGACCCATGTCCTCCATGCGGAGCAGCTCCCGCTGCTGGGTGAATACTTTCGCGTTGCGTGCGCGCTTGCGCCCATGTTCCCGACGATAATTTTTTCCTACTTTATCCTTCGTTACAACTACATGGAATACGTGTTGAAGCGCAGCCTTTTCTATTCGCTCCTGGCGATTTTTGTTCTTGCAGTATATCTTTTCGGAATCCGTCAGATAGGTGACTTCCTGGAAAGAGCGCTCCACATCGATTTCAGAATAATAGAGGCAATACTCGTCATCGGCCTGATCCTGCTCGTAGAGCCGCTCAGGGAGAGGTTTCAGGTGGCGTTCAACACGTTGTTCTTTCGCGAGCAGAGCTATTACAGGCGCGTCTTCACCGAGCTGAGCCACCGGCTCGGCACGTTCCAGGGGATAGAAATCGGGCGCTTGCTGAGCTACGTGGCCAACAGCGTACAGGCGGCGATGCGCCTGAGCAGTTGCAGGATCGCCCTCTTTCACGATGAGGGCGACAGGCTCGTGGTCGATGAGGTCTCCTCGCCGACCGCGCCGGACGAGATCGAAGGCATAGTCTCCCATTTTCGAAGCGTCCGGGCCGGCAGCGTTTCCCTGTGGCAGACGACCGACCAGGCCGTGGTAAAGGCAATGAAGGCGCTCGATGCGACGCTTGTCTTGCCCATCCATCGAGATGAGGAATTGGCGGGAATCATGGTTTTGGGGCCGAGCACAAGCTACCGCGAGCTTTATGAGAACGAGATCGAGATGCTGTCGATCCTGCTCAATCACCTCATCACGGCCATTGACAACACAAGACTCGTGCGAGACAAGCTGGAAGTGGAGCGCCGCATGTTCGCGAACGAGAAGTGGATGAGTCTCGGCCGCTTGTCGGGCCAGATCGCCCACGAGGTCAAGAATCCCTTGAGTTCGATAAAGGCGATAACGCACGTGATGCGCGAGGAGTCCCCGTCCGACAGCCGGTTCAACAAGGATCTCGCCATGGTAGAAGGCGAGATAGACAAGCTCGCCCGCGTCGTCAACCGGTTGTTGCAGGTGGCCAGGCCGGCGGGGGACAGCGAGCGACAGGCCGACGTGCGGCACGTCGTGGAAAACGTCGTCAACGTGCTCCGGGCCGAGGCCTCGCAGAACGACATAATAATAAATTTCCAGTGTAGTGGCGACATTCCGATGGTCAAGGCCGGCCCGCTTTCCATTCGCGAGATCGTCTTCAACCTTATGCAGAACGGCATCCAGTCGATGTCATCGGGCGGAAAGCTCACCGTGGCGATCTCGTATCCCGCTCCGGACACGGACGCCGACCGACCTTCGGTGCTCATAACGATTGCCGACACGGGCCCCGGCATCCCGGAAGAGGAAAGGGCGAGGATTTTCGAGCCCTTTTACACCACCAAGGAAGTGGGCACGGGGTTGGGACTGTGGATCGTTCGCGAGAAACTTGCCGACATGGGCGGAAGCATAAGCGTGGAAAGCGACCGGGGAACCACGATGCGAATAACGATCCCGAAGGAACCCATGCCGGAGCAGGCGCGGCCCATCGGGACGGATGCGGTCGAAATTCCGCCTGAATCCGACGCGGAAAAATAACAGGAGACGAGGAATGCCCCGACCCAGGATATTGCTGGTTGATGATGAAGAGCCGGCGCGCTATGGCATGCGGCGCGCCCTGGCCAGCCTGACCGAGGACATAATAGAGGCCGAGAACGGGAAACAGGCGCTGAAACTCGTCCGGGAAGAAGAGCCCGACCTGATCATCATGGACATCGCGATGCCCGGGATGGACGGACTCGAAGCGCTGGAAAAGATTCGCGAATCGGCCGCGCCCCCGCTCGTCATCATGGTCACGGCGCACGGTTCGGAGAAGGTGGCCGTCGAGGCGATGAAGAAGGGCGCTTACGACTATATCGCAAAGCCGTACGACGTCGATGAGCTTCGCATAATCGCGCGAAACGCGCTTGAGAGGATCTCGCTCGAACGCGAGAACCGGCGCCTGGCGGCGGAGCTGGAGAAGCACGAGGCCTACGGGGAGATCATAGGCGCGAGCGAGGCGATGCGCAAGGTGTTCGACCGAATCGACAAGGTGTGCCAGACCGATGTGGCCGTGCTCATCGAGGGAGAGAGCGGCACCGGGAAAGAACTCGTGGCCAACGAGATTCACCGGCGCAGCCACCGAAAGAATAGGCCTTTTGTGGTCATGAACTGCGCCGCGGTGCCGGAGAATTTGATCGAGAGCGAGTTGTTCGGGCACGAGAAAGGCGCGTTCACCGGCGCCACCGCCCAGCGAAAAGGGAAGTTCGAGACCGCCGACGGCGGGACGCTTTTTCTCGATGAGATCGGCGACATGAGCTTCAATACGCAGGCCAAGGTGCTCCGCGTGCTCCAAGAAAAGAAATTTGAGCGGCTGGGCGGGGAAAAGACCATCGAGGTGGACGTGCGCATCATCAGCGCGACCAACAAGGACCTCGCGCAGGCGACAAAGGAAGAGCAGTTCCGCGAGGACCTGTATTACAGGCTCAAGGTGGTCAGCATCCCGCTTCCGCCCCTTCGGGAGCGCAAGGGCGACATCGCCGTTTTGGCCAATCGCCTGGTTGCGCTGTTCGGCATGCAGCACAGGACGGGTATCCGGGAGATAGACCCGGAGGCGATGAGGGTCCTGCACACTTACCCATGGCCCGGCAACGTGCGCGAGCTGCGCAACGTTCTGGAAAGCTCGGTCGTGCTCGCCTCGGGGGACATGCTCAAGGCGGAGGACCTGCCGCCCGAGATCACGGGCGGGCCCGCCGGAGGGCTTGCGGACGCTCTCGGGATCGATGACGACCTTCCCTTCCGCGAATGGAAGAAACAGATGGTCGAATCGGCCGAGCGCGAGTATTTCGTCCGCAGGCTCAAGGACAACGACTACAACATCAGCAAGACCGCCCGCGCGCTCGAGATGCACCGGCAAAGCCTTCAACAGAAACTGCGCGAACTCGACATCGACGTGAAAGAGCTTGCGGCCGGTGGCCGCTGACATAGGCGAGAGCCGCGGACTCGACCCGCCGCAAAAAAGGGGATGAGATGGTAGACAAATCGGCGATAGGCAAGACCACCGACACGCATACGGTGGAGGTGGAAAAAGGACACATCCGCCGGTTCGCCCGCGCGATCGGCGACGACAACCCGCTCTATCATGACGAGGAATACGCCAAGAAAAGCCGATACGGAGGCATCATCGCGCCGCCGACTTTTCCGACGACGTTCGGCTTCGAGGGCGGGCGAGTGCTCGATGGACTGGACATAAACCACGCGAGGCTCCTGCACGGCGAGCAGGAATACGAGTATTACAGGCCGATAATGGCGGGCGACGCCATAAGCTTCAGCACAACAATCACCGACGTGACCGAGAAAAAGGGCAAGAGCGGCGCGATGGACATTATCACGACCGAGATGACGGGCCACAACCGGGACGGCGAGAAGGTTTTTGTGGGCCGTTCCACGGTCGTTATCAGAAGGTAAGGGAGGCCGGGAACCGATGGCGGACGCACAAGTCTATTTCGATGATGTCTTGGCCGGCGACGAGATACCCAGCCTCACCAAGCCGCCCGTCACGGAAGTGCAGCTTGTCAAATACGCGGGCGCGTCCGGCGACTTCAACCCGATTCACATCGCCCACCAGTACGCCGAGAAGGCCGGCCTCGGCGGCGTGATCGCGCACGGCATGCTGACCATGGGCTTTGCGGGCGAGCACATCACAAAGTGGATCGGCGAAGGCGGCACGCTCAAGAGGCTCAAAGTGCGATTCACCGCGATGACCCGTCCCGGCGACGTCGTCACGCTCAAGGGCAATGTGACCGACAAGAAGAAAGCCGACGGCGAGAACCTCGTCGAATGCGAGATATGGGCCGAGACTCAGGACGGCGCCAAGACCATCGCCGGAACCGCAACCGTCTCGCTGCCGGAGAAATCCGGCGAGTCGCCGGTGACGAGGGTGTAGGGTCGGTTCGCGAACCGACCAAAAAGATTGCTCTAATCCAGATATCCGAGCGCCCTGAGGTCTTCGATGTTTTGCCGGCTTGTCGCTGGCGGTATCAGGTTCACGCGCCGGATGTCGGAACCGGAAATATAGGCGGTTTCCTGATGAGATGAGGCGATGAGCATATCGGTTGGCTTGAACTTGGAGTCAAACAGGTTCCGGCCCGCCAGGTCCGACGGTATCTCCAGTCCGGCCAACGATAGAATGCTCGGCATCAGGTCGAGCGACTGGATCAATCGCTTGTCTTTCTTGGCCTTGACGCCTGCGCCGGCGATGAGCAGTGGCACATGCACAATCTCTTCCGGCATGTGGTTGTTGTGCAGAAAATGTCCCGGGCCGTGTTCTCCGAACATTTCTCCGTGATCGCTCGTGACGATGAAAACTGCGTTTTCGAGGCCCACCTCTTCAACCACGGCGGCAACCTGCGAATCGATGAATTTCACGGCGTCCGCGTACGCCCTCCTGGCAAGCGGCAGCAGCTCGACCTTGCGGTTGAGCTCTTTGCTTTTCTCGTATTCATCCAGCAGCTCTATCTCGTCTTGCGGCAAATAGGGCTTATTATAAATGTTGTGAGCCTCGATGTAATGGAGATAAAGAAAAAACGGTGTCCCCTCCTGCATGAGCCTGAGATTCTTGCGGGCTTCGTTCGTTATGTCCACGCCATAGTACTTTCCGGTAGCCCAGGGAATTCCAATATATTTAGTCCATTGTTTTTCGCCGTACCCGGCGTACTTACCCGTGTGCGGACTCGGCGAAATTGCTATCGTCGTGTAACCGGCGTTTTTCAAAAGCTCGGGCAGGGTCTTGACGCTTTCCGGGAACAGCTCATAGCCGCTCTCACCCACTTCTACCCCAAAGCGGGTAAGCCCGTTGCTCCATTTGGACGGATTGAGGTCGAACGACGGCGGCTGTGACGAGAGCATCGCCGCGATGCTCGGGAGCGTCCAGGAGGCGTTGACATAGTAATCGGAAAACGCGATCCCCTGCTCGCCGAGCTTCCAGACGTTGGGCGTGATCTCCGGCGTGCAGTGGTCATAGCGCCAGCAGTCAATGAGAATAAAAACAAAATTGGGCTTCTTGGCCTCGGCCCCGGGCCGCAAAGCGCACGCCGCAAATCCGACGGCAATAGCCACAAGAACCGGGATTGTGATTTTTCTCATATGGGCTCCGTTCACCTGGTGTTCCATTTGGGATTCGAAACAGGTAAATCGATCGGCTCGAAACAGAAATGAATCTTATCATATTTCAATCAGCCTCTCAAATCACCGGGCAGCTCTCACTCGGCCGAACTCTTTGCCTGTGGCACAGCCGTCAAGCTCAGCAAATCGACTTGATCGTGAATCCGTGGCGTCTCCGGGGACTGTACCAAGAATTACGGCCGGC
>CBFDAY010000002.1:0-27888 GCA_965602895.1 uncultured bacterium | reverse complement strand
GCCCGCGCGGGCGCTCCTCTTTCAGGTTCGCGCCCTCATCGTGAGCCCCGCGCCGACCCCGAGAAACAGCATGTTGGCAAGCCAGGCGGCTACCGGCGCCGGGAACAGCCCTCCCCTCCCGAGAGCCAGGCCTATCTGAAAGGCGCCGTAATACAAAAGGGCGGCCGCAAGGCTGAGCGCAAAACCGATTATCAGCCCGCCCCTTCGGCATTCCAGCGCGAACGGCAGGCCCAGCAGGACAACAATGAGGTTTGCGAGCGGACGAGCGAACTTCTTCTGGTAATCCAACTTCAATCGATGAGCGTCGTAGCCGCTTCTTTCCAGGTTCTTTATCTGGCCCCTCAATTGGAGAAAGTTGAACTCGCCTCTCGCGGATGAATATGCCTTGAGCGTCGCGGGCGACTCTTTGAAGGGCGCCTTCATGGTTGGAAACTCGTAGCTCTTGACGATCGCGCCATCGGAGTCGAACTCCCTGACGACGCCATATTTGAGGAACCACCTGCGGGTGCTCTCGTCCCAGACGGCCCTCTCCGCGTCGATCCGCTTGACGATGGAACCGCCCTTGCGCGTGTGAATCTGCACGCCCTCCAAGACGCCTCGCTCGACGTCGAGCATATCAAAGAAGTAGAGTTGGTTGCGCCGCCCGATGCCGGCGATGTGATGTATCGGGCGGTCGACGGACTCGCGCATGAATTTGCTGTCTTTCAGCCCATAGGCCCGAAGCATGGCCGAAGGCATGACGAATTCCTGCACGCAGAACACCCCCGTGCTAAGCGCAGCTCCGATAACAAGCACCGGTGCGCCGACCTTGTAGATACTGATACCTCCTGCGAGCATGGCGGTGAATTCGTTGTTCTTCGCAAGACTTCCCAGCACCAAAAGCATGGCAATGAGGAAGCTTATCCATGATGTCTCGATGAATATTCTGGGGAAATAGTAGGCATAGTAGACCGCGATGAGCCCGAGGGGGGCCTGATGCTTCGTCACCCTTTCAATATGCTCCATGAAGTCCACGAATATAAAGAAGACCATGATCACCAGAACGATGGCGAGATAGTACATGATCAACCGGCGGCAGATGTATTTGGTCAGAATGCTCATCGCGCGCCTCAATGCCTCTCGGCCCTGATTATGAACGCCACGCCCGCAAAACCCAAAAGCAGGTTCGGAATCCACATGGCGAGCATGGGATGGACCAGGTCCTTCTTGGACAAGCCCTCGCCAAGCATCAAGAGCGAATAATATGCCAGCAACAGCGCTCCGCATATCGCCAGGCCATAGAAGCGACGCGCCTTGTGGGGCACTACCCCAAGCGGCGCGCCGATGAGGATGAACGCCAGCGGCATGAACGCCAGCGCGGTACGCTTGCCGATCTGCCCGATCAGATCTCTTCGCTCTTTCGGATTCGTGGCCGGGCTGGAAATCCTGCGCACTATCTCCCTTAGCGACAACTCCTTTTTCCGGAGGCTGCCGAGCTGCTCGTACCGCTTGCTGTAACTGATGTAACGATCTATTGAGCCGATATTCACGGGAATCGTCAGGTTGCCGAATGTCACGGTCGAATACTCATCCGGGCGCTCCGGATCGTGTTCGTGGATGGAGCCATGCTCAAGTTCCAGATAGATCTTCTTTAATTCATCGTCGACGCGGATCCTTCCCGACTCGGCGACTATCGTCCTGTGGGGTTCTTCTTTCTTGCTGACCATGATGTTGACGTCCTTCAGCGACATGTCGCTTTTGTCTATGTCGCCGACGAAAATCCGCATATCGTTGACCTCGGGCGTCCAGGCCTGTTCGCTCAGCATCAGTATCGGCTTATCGAGCACGGTATTTATTATGAACAGCTTCAACTCTCTTCTGGCCCAGGGAGACACCTCCACGCAGAGCGCAAAAAGGAGCATCGTCGCGGAGGCGCCTATGAGGATCGCCGGCGCAAAAATCCTTCGTAACGGGATACCGGCGGCTTTCATCGCGATAATCTCACCATCCTGCGAAAACTGCACGTAGGCGGCGAGCGTGGCAAAAAGCAGTGCTATCGGTATCGTGTAGATCATCATGGTGGGCAGCATATAGAGAATAATCATCCCGATGTCGCCCAGTCCGAGCCCTCTGCTCGTGAACCGTTCGGCGAGTTCCTGGAGCAAGTCGCCCACGAGCGTGAGGAACGTCATGACTAGAAAAGCAAGCGCGAAAGGGATGAGTATCTCGCGGGCGACATGTCTGTTCAGAATTTTCAATTCGGGAATTCTCCAGCCGGGACAACGGCCCGGGCATTGCTGTAAATGCATTATAGCACGCCGTGTTACGTAGGGTCAAAGAGAGGAAGAGTGAGCAGGATAATCCTGTATCCCTTGCAAGAGCGCAGCGATCATGCAATGCGCACGATCGCACACTTCAGGTAGGCGGTTTCCGGCATCGCAAGAAGCGTCGGGTGATCGCGGGCCTGGCCCCTCCATTCAATCACCGCCGTGCTCCTGCGCATCTTGCGCGCGGCGGTCAGGAGAATTTGCTGAAATCTCTCCCGAGAGATATGAAACGAGCACGAGCAGCTAATCAGCAGGCCGTCCGGCTCGAGCAGTTGCATCGCCAGCCTGTTCAGCCTTTCATACGCGGCCTCTCCCTGCTTCAGATGGCGTCTGCTCTTTACGAGGGCCGGCGGATCAAGTATCACGCAGTCGAATTTCTCGCCGGCCCCTGCAAGCATCTTGAGACGCTCGAATGCGTCGGCCGCATCGAATGCACATATCGAGCCGAGCGAGTTCAGGTCGGCATTGCGGTGAGCAGCCGCGATTGCATGCTCCGATGAGTCTATTCCCGTCACATGTTCCGCTCCGGCCGAGGCCGCATAGAGCGACCATGAGCCCGTGTAGCAAAAGCAGTCGAGTACTCTCGATCCCTTGAGCAGGCCGGCGGCGGCGCGGCGGTTTTCGCGCTGGTCAAGATAAAATCCGGTTTTCTGGCCTTCAAGCACGTCGACGTCAAACCGAAGGCCGTCCTGTTCGATCCGCGCAGGCGAGTCAAGCTCGCCGGTCAGGACCCTCGTTTCCCCTGAAAAACCCTCGAGCTGCGCCATCGGAGTGTCGGTGCGCAGAATAATCGCCCGCGCCTCCACCCCGGCCGCAGGAAGGGCGCCCAACACCTCGGCCAGACGGATATGCATACCGAGCGTCGACACCTGCACGACCAGCACGTCGCCATATTTGTCGATGACCAGGCCGGGCAAGCCGTCGGCCTCCCCAAAGACCAGCCGATAGGTCTCCTCGCCGGGAAACAACCGCCGGCGCAAGGAAAGTGCGCGGGCGATCCTGGCCGCGAAAAAATCCAGGCCGATGTCCTCCCTGCCCCTGGTCAGCAACCGGACGGAAATCAGCGAGTGTGTATTGATGTATCCGCGACCGAGGTGGCTGCCTCCGTGACTGACAACATCCACCGTTTCGCCGGGTGTGAAGCCTTGGTCAAGATCGGCGATCTCGTTGCTGAAAACCCAGAGATGGCCCGCCCGCAGCCTCCGGTCTTCATTCTTTTTCAGTCTTACCGTGCGCATCCAATCACGCCCCGCGATCCGGCCGGCTAGCCTGCCATTTCGGCGGCTTTCGCGGCAGTCTCCTCAGCCATGGCAACGCATTTCGAGACGACGTCCCGCTCGAAATAATCGCGGACCTGAGCATCGTCATCGAAATCTATCCCGGTTATCTTCCGACACTGGTGGAAATGGAATTTGTCCTCGAACCATTTGAACAGTTCGGCGCAACGCATGAGCGCGTCGTTGGCCGGGGAAAGATCGAGCCGGTTGAAGACAGCCGTCCCTCGCACAAGCGTCAAAGCCAGGCGGCGGAGTGTTCTGAGGGTGCTGTTCCGGTTGGTGTCGCCGCCCGTTTTGGCCCCGATGGCAATGCATCCGCCCAGCAGCGCCGCACACGTGGAGCCGGAGTAGCCTATGCCGCCGTTAAAGGGGATCAGGACATGTGGCGGCAGCGCGGGTTCTACGTTCAGATGTTCCGACGCGCGCACGAGAACATAATGGGCGCAGTGAAAGTCTCTTTCCGAGAACAGGCGATTCAACTCATAATACTGCTTATCGGGCGCCGGACCCTCGTCCGAGATAATGTCCGCCAAAATTGCAGCCGACTTCTTGGCGAGCTTCATGCAGCTGAGCGACCCGACAAGGAAGTATTTTCGAAGCTGCCATCCATCATCGAAATTCGTATGAATTATCTCGCGGCAAAGGGGGCCTCCGGACTGTTCCTCGAATTTCCGGATGTACCCGCGCACTTTCGCACAGGTTCTTGCGGCCGCCTCGTTCTGATCCTCATCGAACTCCGAACTCGCAAGCCCCATGGCTATGGCTCCGCCGACCAGAATGCCGCACGCCGCGCCCTGGTGTCCGACACCGCCGGCGAGCCCCGCAACCGACCTGAGCTTTTTCTCATCTCCCAGACCCAGGAGATCCTGCATATTTGCCAGGGTTGCCTGCGCTCAATGCCCCATCTGCAGCATGCGCCGGGCGGCATTCCCGGCGGCAGTTCTTTTCTCGATATGTACCACTCTCATTCATCCTCCGATTATCCCACCATTGACCCGGAGCCGGCGTCGCATGAGGCCGGGTTTCATTACCCTATTGTATGGTAGCATCTTGAAATGTCAAGCGCCGCCCATGATCGGCCTGCACTCTTGATTCTTCGCTCCTCGTTCCAAGCGACAAGGGTATGTCGAATGTTCCAATCACAGTTGACTTTGGTGGGCGCGATTCTATAGAATTGGGCCGTTCGCAAGATGCACCCCAAGAGGCGGACCGGCGAAGCAATTCACGCGACAACTCGACGTGCTGACGGAAACAAAAAACGGGAGAATTCCTATGAAAAAGACGAGATTGACAGAACTTCTCGGGATAGAGTACCCGATAGTCCAGGGCGGCATGGTCTGGGTGTCCGGCTGGCAACTGGCGGCGGCCGTCTCCAACGCGGGCGGACTCGGCCTTGTCGGGACCGGCTCGATGGACTGGGACCAGATTCGCGAAAACCTCAAAAGCATGCGCGAAAACACGGACAGGCCGTGGGGAATCAATGTTCCTATGATGAGGCCTGATTTCGAAGACATATGCAAGATAGGCCTCGAGGAGGGCGCGCGCATCTTTTCGACTTCGGCGGGTAATCCCGCGAAGGCGGCCCCGCTGCTCAAGCGCGACGACACCATCATCATACACGTGGTCCCTTCGGTCAAAGGCGCGAAGAAAGCGCAGGACTCCGGTTTCGACGCTATCGTGTGCGAGGGCTACGAGGCGGGCGGCCATAACGGAATGGACGAAACGACCACGATAGCGCTCGTGCCCCAGGTGGCCGACGCGGTCGATATCCCGGTGATCGCCGCGGGCGGAATCGCCGATGGCAGAGGCGTGGCCGCAGCTATGGCGCTCGGGGCCGACGGCGTGCAGATGGGCACGCGCTTCGTCGCGACGGTCGAATGCCCGGCCCATGACAATTTCAAACAGAAGCTCATCGAAGCGGGCGACACGGCCTCGATCATCACCGGCCGCAAGCTGAACATGCTGCGATGCCTGAAAAACGATTTCACCATTCGCATGTATGAGGCTGAGCGCGACGGCGCCGACAAGCAAAAGCTTTTCGAGATCATCGGCGACGAGCACAATCGCGCCGAACTCGGCATGCTCGGCGGCGACATAGGCGAAGGCGTCCTCGAAGCCGGGCAATCCTCGGGCCTCGTGCAAGGCGTCCCGACCGTCGCAGAGCTTTTCAAAACACTCAAGGAGGAATACAGAGAAGCGGTCGGCAGCCTGCAATAGCTCATGCATTGACGAGCCATATGGCTCCTCCTCAAATAAGTTGGGCCGCGACGTCTCGATGCGAGCAGAAGGCGTCGCGGCCTATTCTTTGCAACATGGATTGAGGGATTTGCGGCGAATCATCCGCAGACTTCGCGGAACACGCGCAGGAAATTGCGGTGGGCTATCGCCTCGATCTCGGATTGTGAAAAATCCGCTCGCCTGAATGCCGCCGCCAGCCTGGCTATCCCGCCGATGTGTTCAAGCCGCTTCGGCACGCTGTATATGCCGTCGTAATCCGAGCCGACGGCAAGAACTCCCGTGCCGCCGACCTCGGCGATGTGGCGCGCGTGCCTGACGACGTCGTCAATCGAGGCCTCTCCCCCGCTGTTCAGAAAATCCGGGCAGAAGTTCAGGCCGATGAATCCACCGCGCTCGGAGATGGCGCAAATCTGGTCGTCGGTCAGGTTTCTCATACTGCCGCAAACGCTGAACGCATTGGAATGAGTTGCGACCACGGGCCTCTCCGCAAACTCAATCACATTCCAGAAGGTTTTCTCGTTCAGGTGCGAGACGTCGACAATCATGCCCAGCCGTTCCATCTCGCGAATTACCTTGCGCCCAAACGCGGTCAACCCCCGCCTGCGCGCCGGACTTCCGACGACGCCGTCGCCGAGGGCGTTCCTGTAGTTCCACGTGAGGCCCATCAGCCGGACGCCGAGCCTGTGATAATTCCGGAGCAGCCCGAGATCGTTCCCGATGGCGATGCCGTTCTCTATCGATAGCACCATGGCGATGCGGCCCGCCCTGCGCGCGCGAAGGATGGATTTCATGTCGGTCGCAAGCTCGATCCAATCGCCGTGATCGCGGACGATCTCGTGCGCCATGTCTATCATGCGGAGCGTGCGCAGGTGGGGAGGAAAAAAGCGGTCGTATTTCTCGGTGAAAACCGCGAAGACCGCGACGCCGACATTGCTTCGGCGCAGCTTCGCGGCGGTAACGTGGGAATCGGCGGGGATATCGGCGAGGCTGTTCCAGCCGAACTTGAGCATCTTCGACAGCGTGTCGATGTGCGCGTCGCAGAAGAAAAGCTCGCGGGCGCGGGATGCCGGGGCCGTTGTTTCTTTCATCATTCCGAAGCCGGCGGGGCCGCCTTTCCGGTTTTGTCGCGGACGAATTTCTCGAACCTGTCGAAGTACTTCTTGCCTCCCACCAAGTACGTATCGTTATGATGGGCGCCTGCGATTGTATAAAAATCCTTTTCGGCGGTGGCGGCCTCGAAGAGCCTGCGGCCGTGTTCATAGGGGACGATCTCGTCGACGTCGCCGTGTATGAACAGGATCGGCTCGTCGACGGAAGCGATGCGATCTATCGACGGAAACTTGAGCTTGAAGCCGCCGGTCCCGGGGATTATCGGGAAGTGCGCCTTGGCCATGTCGGCCATGTTCGTAAACGCCGACTCGAGGATCACGCCGGCGCACTTGTTGCGGCAGACCAGATGGATAGCGACCGTGCTTCCCAGCGAGCGCCCGAACACTATGAGGTTTTCAGGCGCGACACCTCTGGAAAGCAGATAGTCATAGGCCGCCTGGCCGTCTTTGTTTATCCCCTTCTCCGACGGGCTGCCCTCGCTTTTTCCATAGCCGCGATAGTCAACCATGAACAGCGAGAGCCCGCGCCCATGCAGCAGCTTCGCGTTGTCCACGCGGTCGGCGATGTTGCCCGCATTGCCGTGAAACCACAGCACCATGGGCGCGTTGTCGCCTGCGTCAATGAGCCAGGCGTTCAGCTTGACCCCGTCGGACGTCGTGAAATAGATGTCTTCAAACTTCATCCCCCACTCGCGCGGCGTGAATGCCAACTGTGCCGTGGGGAAAAAGATGAAGTTCTTTTCGATGAATCCGTTAAGCATAGCTCTCCCCGTCAACGCGACGACCACGAGGGCGACAATCAAAAGGATTGCAAAGACATGCCTGCGAAGCCGCACGCGCTCTTTTTGAGGCTTCCGAATGCTTTCGACTGCCGCTTCGATTCTAGTCTGCCCCCTCTTGATGCCGCTGCTTCAGGTGTTTTTTCAGTGTCTTGCCGATGATGTTCTTGGGAAGCTCGTCGATGAACTCCACATAGCGGGGAACCTTGAACGACGCAAGGTTTTCCTTGCAGAAATCGCGGACATCCTCCTCGGTCATCGCCTCACCCGGCTTCGTCACAACGAACGCCTTGACCTCCTCGCCCATTATTTCGTCAGGGACACCGACCACGGCCGCCTCCAGAATCTTCGGATGCGAGAAGAGCAGGTTGTCTATCTCTTTCGGATAGATGTTTTCGCCCCCTCGTATAATCATCTCCTTTTTTCTGTCGACGATGAAGAAGTAGCCTTCGTCATCCATGTAAGCCATATCGCCGGTGCGAAGCCATCCGTCGCGAAGGGCCTCGGCGTTGGCCTCGGGCCTGCGCAGGTATCCCTTCATCACGTTGCCGCCGCCGACGCACAGCTCGCCCACCTCGCCCGGCGGAAGCTCTATGCCGTCGTCATCGAGTATCTGCACCTGCTGGCCCGGGAGCGCCTTGCCGATGGAGCCGATCTTGCGCTTTCCGTCGACCGGATTGATCGCGCTCGCGACTGTGGCTTCAGTGAGTCCGTATCCCTCGATTATCTTGATGCCGAACGTCTCCTCGAACTTGTGGAACGTCTCGACGGGCATCGGGGCAGCGCCGCATATGCCGAATTTGACCGACGAGAGATCGCGCCCCTCCGCGGTCTCGGGTGTTTGCAACAGGATGTTGTATATCGCCGGCACGGCGCTCCAGAACGTCACGTTGTGGCGCTCGACGAGTTCCCAGAACTCCGACGCGGAAAATCCTTGCCGCAGCACGATCGTGACGCCGCCGTTGATCCCGGCAATGCACGAAAACATGGCGTTGACGTGAAATATCGGGAGGAAGATCAGGGCGACCTCGGCGCCTTTTTCCTGGCGCAGACCCTCCTCGAGACTCGCGACGGCGTGGAGCGAATTATAATGCGTCAGCAGCACGCCCTTCGGGTTGCCGGTGGTACCGGAAGTATAGAAAATAAACGCGTCGTCCTCGAGGCCGACATCGGTCTCGCGGAGCGTATCGATATTGTTCTCGATGAGGCCGGTGAACGAGGGGTATTCAGGCTTTGGATCGTCGCCGAGTTCAATGATCGTCTTCAGATGAGGGCAGTCGGCGCGTATCTGCTCGATACTCGAAATGTAACATGATTCGACGACCGCGGCGACCGCCCTCGAATCGTTCAGCAGATATTCTATCTCAGGTGGCTGCCACCAGCAGTTGATCGGCCCGGCGAGCGCGCCTATCTTGACTATCCCGAAGTAGGTGGCGAGCGCATCGGGCGAGTTGTTGGCATATACGCAGACGATGTCGCCCTTGCGGATGCCAATCTCGAGAAGCGCGTTGGCGAACCGATTGACCTTGAGATCGAACTCTCTAAAGCCGATGGTGTCGTCGTAAAAGGCGAGGTACGTCTTGTCGTCGTATTCCCCGACTCTTTGCTCGAGCATATCGCGCAGGCTCGTGAATTTTACCTCTACCATTTTTCTCCTCTCTCGCTCATTTCGAATGCCGTGTCTGCGAAAGCTTCAGTATCCGCGCCGTCCGCGGATGCTTCAGGTGTGATGCCCTCGGCCAGCTCGGCGTACTTCGGATTGTTCCTTATGTTGTCGAGATCGTGGTCGCGGCTCATGTGCTCGAAGTCGGTGAACCCGTTGTCGATCGCGCGCTCGAGCCATTTCAGGGCGGGTTCCGGCATGTTTCGGAGCGAATAGACGCAGGCGATATTATACATCGAGTTGGTGTCAGTCGGGTCAAGGTCGACCGCGGTCTTCAATTCAGCCAATGCGTGAATGAAGAGTTTCTGTTCGAAATAGCACATGGCCAGCGCCGCATGGGCGGGGGCGAAGCTCGGTCTGAATTCCACGACCTTCTTCAGCTTATCAATTGCCGCATCGAAATTCTTTTTCTCGTAATAGACCATGCCGAGCAAGTAGTCGGATTCGCGGTTGTGCGGGTCCAACTCGACCGCCTTGGCAAGATGCTTCTCGGCGCTTTCGATATCCTTTTCTTCCAGCGCGATGGCGCCGAGCAGGTGGTAGTTGCCGGCGAGTTCGGGAGAAAGCGCGATAGCCCTTTGCGCCGCCTCGCGCGCGCCCTCGGTATCGTGGCGAGTGAGCCTTATCATACCCAGATCGTGGTAGGCCGCCGGCATGTCCGGCGACAGCTCGATCAATCTTTCAATGGCTTCCTCAGCTTCGTTATACATGCCGCCCGCCATGTAGGCCTTCACCAGATTGCGAACGGTAAAGATGTTGTCGGGTCTGAGGCGGACGGCTTCCCTCGCCTGCTCGATCGCGCCCTCGGTGTCCCCCTCCTTCAGCAGCGCCTGTACATAGACGAGATGATAGAATGCCCTTCCTCTCGGCAGCAGAACGGCGCCGATCGAAATCACCATGAGGAAAACCAGAAGGGCTCCGAACGAAATATAGTAAAAGGCGCGTCTATCGATCACGGCCGAATTCCCATTGGAACGCTCCAATCATTTATTTGCCGCCCCCGGCTCCGCTGCGAGCGGTCATGCGCGAACACCCTCGATCGCGAGCAGCTTTCTCTTGATGTCCAAGGCCTTCAATCCGCCTGCAAAACCGCACAATTGCCCCGATGAGCCTATCACGCGATGACAAGGGATAATAATCGGCACGCTGTTTTGAGCCATCACCTGGCCGGCGGCCCGGGCTGCGCGGGGGCTGCCCGCCCGCTCGGCCAGCCAGCCGTAAGTCCTCGTCCGCCCGTATGGAATCCTCAGCGCGGCCTTAAGCACTCGTTCCTGAAATCGGGTGCGGCCCGAAATCGAGGGAGAGAAAGTGAACTCTCTTCGCTTCCCATCGAAATATTCTCGCAATTCCTTAATCACCGGCCTCACTTTCGCGTCGGACCTGGATACGGGCCTCCAGGCGCTACGCAAGACCTCTTCGCGGAACTCGGCCTCACTACCCGACGTGAAGCTCAGGGCAAACACCTTTCCCCCATCCACCGCCACATAGATCGTCCCGATGGGCGAGTCCGTCGCTCCATAATACAGGGGGCGAGGTGTTCTTATATTCTCAGGTGTCGTGCGTCTTCGCGGTTTTATCGCCATTTCGGTTCCTCCCCGCATGGACCGCGGGCGCCTCGCCAATCGAAATCAACACATTACATATTAAAACAGAACAATCGAGCAAGTCAATGAAACGGTCTCCAACCCGTCGCGCGCGACGAACCATGGCTTCCAGGCGCTGTGCCGGCGCCACGCCATTCGCATGATAGAGAGAACGCTTTCGCGGCCGACCGTTTCTTTATGTGGTCCCTGTTTTATGCTATAATGGATTCGAATCGAGACTAATCCCAAGCACGGCAAGGAGTTGCGCAGTTGCAAAAACGCGAAAGCCCGGGCGAAATTCTGCTTTCGGAGGATCCGCCCTTTGAACAGGTGAGCCGGATTCTTGCCGACGCAGGCATCGCCGATGCCGTAAGGGCCGACAAAAATATCCAGCTTCTGGCCGGTCGAGGGGCAGGCCATGAAGCGTTCCGCAAAATCCTGCCCCATGCGCTTGAGTGTCTGCGCGAGGTTGCCGACCCCGACTCCGCGCTCAACAACTGGGAGCGGCTCGTTGGGGCGCTGCGCGAGCGTAAGTCCCATTTCGATCGACTGATCGAGGGCCCCGAAAGCCTTGACATTCTTCTCAAGGTCATGGGTGCAAGCCAGTATCTGGCGGAGATATTGATTCGGCGGCCCCGGCTCTTTCATGAAATCATTGAGAACAACTCTTGGCGCACGACTGTCGATGACGATTCGCTTCGGCGGGATTTGTCGGCCCGACTGGCGAAGGAGCCCGATTATGATTCGAAGCTCGCGATCCTCCGCGGGTTCAAACAGCGACACATGCTCGGCGTGGGAGCAAGAGACATTTGCGGGGCGGCGAGCCTCGAGCAGACCCTGAAGGAAATGACCTCGCTCGCGGAAGCCTGCGTCCAGGCCGCGCTGGAGGTCGCCGAGGCGGAGGTCCGCAAGAGATACGGCGTGCCCATGGCGGCCGAGAACGCCGCACAGGAGGCGTCGGCCGTCATTATCGCGTTCGGCAAGCTCGGCGGCAGGGAGCTGAATTACAGCTCGGATATCGACCTGATGTTCATGTACTCGCACGAAGGCGAGACCAGGGCGGAGGACGGAGCGGAGTCGGTCTCCAACCAGCAGTATTTCTCCAAGCTCGCCGAAAAGTGCATCGACCTCCTTGTCCGACACACCGATCAGGAGCATCTGTTCCGGGTTGACATGCGGCTGCGCCCCATGGGAAGCAAGGGCCCGCTGGTCAGTTCGTTCGACGCCCACCTCTACTACTACGAAAGCTTCGGCGAGTGGTGGGAAAGGCAGGCGCTGCTGAAAGCCCGCCCCGTAGCCGGTGACAAGGAGCTTGCATGGCGCTTCTTCGAGGAGATAAGACCATTCATATATCCGAAATACATCGATCATCGCGGCATCGGCGAGCTTCAAGGGCTCAAGCGCCGGATCGAGCGCCGCGTCGACCTCGAGGGCCTGACCCTGACAGAGGTGAAACTGGGGCGAGGCGGAATACGCGACATAGAGTTCACGGTCCAGTTCCAGCAGTTGCTGTACGGCGGCAAGCATGTCGAACTGCGCGGCACGAACACACTCGAGACGCTCGGAGCGCTTCGAGGAATAGGCCATCTCTCGCAGGCCGAACACGACTCGCTTTCCGAGGCGTACATCTTCCTTCGCAGGCTCGAAAACCGGCTGCAGATAATGCAAAACCGGCAGTTGCACGTGCTACCGTCGACACAGGAGGAAGTTAGGGTCCTCGCCCGCGGCCTCGGTTACCGGAGTTCCGAGGGGCTTTCGGCCGAGGACGCGTTCGCGCGCGACTACTCGCGCCACACTGCGAAGGTGCGCGAGCTTTTCGACAAGTTCTTCGGAAAGATGTTCGCCGGAACCAAGCGCGTCTCGCCGGTTGTCGACTTGATACTGAACCCCGAACCCACCGAAGCCGAAATAGAGTCCACGCTGAGCCATTTCGGGTTCGTCGACTGCGCTGCGGCGTACGAGAACCTCCGGCTGCTCGCCGAGGGGTCGGCCTCTTCGCCATATCCCTCACGCACACGCTATTTCTTCAGCAGCATCGCGCCGATCCTGCTCCAGCATCTCGGGCAGTCGCCCGACCCCGACATGGCATTGAACAACATGCAGCGATGCGTCGCGGCGCTGGGGGCGGCCTCTACCCTTTATGAGGTTTTTTCGGCCAATCCGAAATCCCTCGAACCGCTCGTGGCCCTCTCCTCATACAGCGACTATCTCATCCGGCTGCTGGTAAGTGATCCCGGAGTGATAGACTTCCTGCTGAGCTCGCGCATCCTGGAAGAAGAAAGTTCGCACGAGAAAATCGACAAAGCACTCGGAAAATTCGTCGCCCTCAATCCGGACTTTTTCGAGGCCGTGCAGAGGTTCAAGAACGGGGAACTGCTGCGGATCGGCCTGAGAAACACGCTCGGACTGGCCGACATCGCGGAGGTCACGCGCGAGCTTTCCTCCGTGGCGGAGGCGGTGCTCAAACGCATCTACGAGCAATGCCTGAAAGAGCATGTCGAGCGCTATGGCGAACCGATGGGAAGCGACGGGAAGCCTTCGACCATGGCGATCCTGGGCATGGGCAAGCTCGGCGGACGCGAGATAAACTACGCCTCGGACCTCGACGTTATCTTCGTGTATTCATCGGAGGGACAGACCGGGGGCGGCAGGTCGAGCGCCATATCGTGCCAGCAGTTCTTCACTTCCCTGGCGGCAAGGGTCATGAAAAAAATGACCGAGTTGAATCCATACGGTTACTTATATAAGATGGATGCCCGGCTTCGTCCCGACGGAGCGCAGGGATTGCTGGCCGTCTCCTGCGACTCTTTCGCCGAATACCACCGCGGCAAGAGCGCGTGGTGGGAAAAACGCGCGATGACCAAACAGCGGCCGGTGGCGGGTGACGAGACTCTTGGGAAACGCCTCGCGCGCTTTGCCGAGGGCGTCATTTACGACGCAGGCTTTTTCTCGAGCGACGTCGTCGACGACGCCGTCACAATGCTGGAGAAGATCTTCGGCTCGGTCGAAGACGAGGAGCCCGAGGGCGTGCAGATCAAGAACGCCGAGGGCGGTATCATTGAGATAGAGTTTCTCGTGCAGCTCTTTCAACTGAGATACGGCCCCGGAGCCGCGGAACTCCGGACCACGAACACATTGGAGGCTCTCGATCTGCTGGTCGGCGGCGGTTTCATCTCCCGAAAGGCCTATGACGACCTGACAGCCACCCTGGTGTTGCTTCGCAGGGTCGAGAACCGCCTGCGACTGATGCACGACCGCTCGCTCAATGAGCTGCCGTCGAATCCCGAGGCCCTCGACAAGCTGGCGCTTCGCCTCGACGCCGCCGGCTCGGCGCATCAAAGCCCGGGCGAAACGCTCGTGGCGATGATCGAGTCGTACATCCAGCGTTCGCACCGCGTGTTCGAGGAGCAGATAGAACGTCTGAGGCAACCGGAATGAGCTTAGGTTCTGAAGTGGACAAGAAGCGAATACTCTTCATATGCGACGCCCATCTGGGATCGGGGGGCGACGAGACCGAGAAGGAAAGGGTGCTGATTGAATTCCTGAGAAGCCTGTCGGCCGACGACGTTTCTACCCTCTACATACTGGGCGACCTTTTTGACTTCTGGTTCGAATACAAGTCGGCCATCCTTTCGCAATACTTCCATGTTCTGAGCGAACTGACGCGGGTCGTGGAGAGGGGCATAGAAATTCATTTTGTCGTCGGCAACCACGACTATTGGGCCGGTGATTTCCTGAGAGACACCGTGGGTATGAAAATTCATTACGATCCTATCGAGATCGAGCTGGACGGCCTCCGCGTATACATGTGCCATGGCGACGGCCTCAACCCCCACGACCGCGGCTATCGAGTGCTCAAAGCGATTGTACGAAACAGGGTATTGATATGGGCGCTTCGCCTCGTTCACCCCGATTTCGTTTTGGGCGTTATTCGCCGGTTTTCGAGGCTGAGCCTCGAATCCTCCTCGGTCGCGGGCAAGCTGCGCGAGGACGACGGGATACGAGAGTTCGCCTTGAGAAAACTTCGCGACGGAGCCGACGTGGTGATCGCCGGCCACTCACATCAGCCTCACGACGAAACGCATACCATCGACGGAGCAACCAAGCGCTACTACAATGTGGGAGACATGCGCGATCTCTTTTCCTACCTTGAATACTCCGCCGGCAAGTTCAGCCTGAAATACTTGGGCCGCGCTGAAGATTCCTCCTGAGCGCACGCAAAACGACCGCTTTCATTGCGGCCTGCAGTCGCAATCTTCCTCAGCGTGTTCGGGCTCTGCCGGAGCATGAGACAGGCCCCGACACTCCATGCCATAACATATTATGCATCAACCAGTTCACTTGACTTTTCTTCGCCTGGAGTGGTAAAATTTCATCCGAGCCGGCCTTTTTCCCATGTCGACACGTTTCATTTCTTGGAGAATCGGTGAAAACAAAAGTGTCTCAGCCTTCTGTGGAGCACCCGCGCATTCCTCTGTGCAGGCCCTTCTTTTCGGAAAAGGAGGAACTGGCGGTAATTGAGGTGTTCCGATCGGGATGGCTGATGCAAGGGCCCATGACCGCCGAATTCGAGAGGCTCATAGCCGAGTTCGTGGGGGTGAAGCACGCCGTTGCGGTAAATTCGGGCACTTCGGCGCTGACACTGGCCTTGATGGCCGCAGGGCTCAGGCCGGGCGACAAAACGATCGTGCCGTCGTGCTCGTTCGTGGCCACGTCCAACTCAACCGTCCATGCGGGCGGCAGGCCCGTTTTCGTGGATATCGGTCTCAACGATTACAATATCGATCCATCGAAAATCGAGGCGGCAATAAACTCCGAAACCCGGGCGCTGGTCGTGGTTCACCAGTTCGGCTTCGCGGCCGACATGGACCCGATCATGGAGATCGCCGAAAAATACGGGCTCGCGGTCATCGAAGACGCCGCCTGCTCGCTGGGCTCGACCTATCGCGGCAGGCAGACGGGCGGCTTTGGAGCGGTCTCCTGTCTCAGCTTCCACCCGAGGAAAGTCATCACAACCGGCGAGGGCGGCATGGTTCTCACCGACTCGGACGAGATGGCGCAGAGGTTGCGCAGCCTGCGCAACCACGGGCTTGCGGCCGTCGAAAAGGACGCTCAGCCCAGATGTGCGGAAGCCGGCTACAACTATCGGATGACCGACATCCAGGCGGCCATAGGGATCATTCAGTTTGGAAAACTGGAGGAAATTATCCGGCAGAGGAGGCGGCTCGCAAACCGTTACATGGAGGCTGTCTCGCAGATACCCGCTCTCAGGTTGCCGAGATGGCCGGATGAATCGGTTCCGAATTTTCAGAGCTTCGTTGTGGAGACGACGGACGAATCGGTCGACAGGAAGGCCCTGCTTGCCTTCATGAACGGGCGCGGCATCGAGTGCGGACCCGGTATATATCCAATTCATCTTCAACCGGCTTATGCGGAGGAGCATTCCGGAGACAATCTGCCGGAGACGCTCAGGGCGGCCCGGCGCTCCTTTTTCCTCCCCCTGTATCCCGGCATGAGCGACGAGCAACAGCAATTTGTGATAAAGAGCCTCAGCGAGGCGACCGCGGAGCTTTCACCGGCGAAGGAGAAATGATGAAGGCGCTTATAACCGGCATCACCGGGCAAGACGGGTCATATCTGGCCGATTTCCTTCTGGAAAAAGATTATGAGGTCTACGGCATGGTGCGGCGCTCGAGCACGGAGAACTTCGAGCGCATAGACCACATTCGCGACAAGATAAACTTCGTGCAGGCCGACCTGACGGACCAGGGCTCGCTGATAAAAATCATCAGCGATATTAGTCCGGATGAAGTGTACAATCTCGCCGCCATGTCGTTCGTCCAAACCTCGTGGGACCAGCCCGTGCTGACCGGCGATGTGACCGCGCTCGGTGTCACGCGCATGCTTGAGGCCATAAAGGTGGTGGACCGCAAGATCAAGTTCTACCAGGCCTCGAGCAGCGAGATGTTCGGAAAGGTCATCGAAGTGCCGCAGTCGGAGAAAACCCCGTTCTATCCGCGAAGCCCCTACGGCGTCGCCAAAGTCTACGGCCACTGGATAACCGTTAATTATCGGGAAAGCTACGACATCTTCGCCTGCTCGGGCATCCTCTTCAACCACGAGTCGCCAAGGCGCGGGCTCGAATTCGTCACCCGGAAGATCACCAACGGCGCCGCCAAGATCAAGCTCGGCCTGGCGTCGGAAATCAGGCTTGGCAATCTCGACGCAAGAAGAGACTGGGGTTACGCGAAAGATTACGTAAAGGCCATGTGGCTGATGATGCAGCAGGAAAAGCCCGAAGACTACGTCATCAGCTCGCAGAAAACCCACTCGGTCAAGGAACTTGTCGAGGCGGCCTTCGACCACCTCGACCTCGATTGGGAGGAGTTTGTGAAAATCGATCCGCGCTTTGTCAGGCCCGCGGAAGTCGACCTGCTGCTCGGAAATTCCGAAAAAGCCTCCAGGGAACTCGGCTGGAATCCGACCGTTCCATTCGACGAATTAATAAAATTGATGGTCGACGCCGACACCAACCTGCTGAAAAAACAGAACAATATTGCATGAAAAAACCCGAGAGGAAATATGTCGCTCACGAGACCGCCGTGGTAGACGAGCCGGCGAGCATCGGCGAGGGCACAAAGATATGGCATTTTTCCCATATCATGTCAGGCGCCGAGATCGGGGAAAGGTGCACGATCGGCCAGAACGTTTTCGTGGGAGCGACGGCAAGAATCGGGAACAACGTGAAGATACAGAACAACGTGTCGGTCTATGAAGGCGTCGAGATCGAAGACGACGTGTTCTGCGGGCCCTCTTGCGTTTTCACAAATGTCATAAGACCTCGGTCGGCGTTCCCGCGTGAGGGTCGCGGGTTCGACGCGACTCTCGTGCGAAGAGGGGTCACGATAGGCGCCAACGCCACCATCGTGTGCGGTGTCACCATCGGGGAGCACGCCTTCATCGGCGCAGGCTCCGTGGTGACGAATGACGTGCCCGCCTACGCGCTTTTCTATGGGAACCCGGCGAGGCGCGGCGGCTGGATATGTCGCTGCGGCGAGAGGCTCGACGCGGAAGGCGGCGGGAAAAGTCACGGCTGCCCCGCTTGCGGCGGCAAGTACCGGCAAGAAAGAGACGGCATAGCGCCGGTGGAGGACCAGAGCTAGAATGCGACTGCTCGTCACGGGCGGCGCCGGCTTCATAGGCGCCAATTTCATACACTATATGCTCGACAAGTATGATGACTGCGAGATCATCAACTTCGACAAGCTCACGTACGCCGGGAACCTCGACAACCTGCGAGATATTGAAGACAATCCTCGATACAAGTTCGTAAGGGACGACATCGCCGACGCCGAGGCCGTCGGCTCGCAGATGTCGGGCGTGGACGCCGTCGTGAATTTCGCGGCGGAGACACACGTCGACCGAAGCATACATGAGGCGGGCGGCTTCATCCAGACCGACGTCGTCGGCATCCACGTGATTCTCGAACAATGCCGAAAGCACGAAGTGAAAAAGATTGTACTAGTCTCTACGGATGAGGTCTACGGCAGCATTGAGGACGGCTCGTTTCTCGAGACCGACAGGCTCGACCCGAGCAGCCCCTACTCCGCAAGCAAGGCGGGCGGCGAGCTTATCGCGTTGGCCTATCACAAGACGCACGGGCTCCCGGTATGCATCACCCGAGGATCGAATACATACGGCCCGTATCAATACCCGGAAAAGGTAATCCCGCTCTTCATAACAAACGCGCTGGACGACGTTCCGCTCCCGCTCTATGGAGACGGGTTGAACGTGCGAGACTGGCTCTATGTGATCGATCATTGCAGCGGTATAGACTTGGTTCTCCAAAGGGGCGAGGCGGGGGAAACATATAACATCGGCGGAGGCAACGAGCGGACAAATATAGAAATCACCCATACGATTCTCGATCTTTTGAACAAGCCGAAGTCGCTGATCAAGCCGGTTGCCGACAGGCCCGCCCACGACCGCCGCTACTCGATCGACTGCGACAAGATGAAGGCGCTGGGCTGGAGTCCGGCGCAGGAATTCGAAGAAGGCATGCGGCTTACCGTAAACTGGTACGCCGACAATCAGTGGTGGTGGAGAAAGCTCAAGTCGGGAGAGTATCTCGAATACTACAGAACGCAATATGCCGCCGGACTGGATCCGGCAAAGGAGGCGGACTGATGCTGAAAGTGGCCGTTGTCGGGACGGGCGCCTGGGGCAAGAACCTGGTCCGCAATTTCCATCAGCTTCCGGACGTCGATCTCGCTTGTTGCTGCGACTCCGACCCCAACAGACGCAAGGCAATAGCCCAGAGCTACCCGGGCATCCATACCACGGAGCGGTTCGAGGATGTCCTTGCCGACGGCTCAATCGAGGCCGTCATCATCGCTTCGTCCGCCGTCACCCATTATCCGCTTGCCAAGGCCGCCCTGGACGCGGGAAAACACGTGTATGTTGAAAAGCCGCTGGCGCTCAGCGCCGAACACGCGGAAGAAATGGTGGCGCTGGCAGAGGCCAAAAAGGTCAAGCTGATGGTCGGGCATTTGCTGCTTTATCATCCCGCAGTCAGCCACCTCAAGCAGCTCGTCGATTCGGGCGAACTGGGCGAAGTGTACTACATCTACTCCCAGCGCGTGAACCTCGGTAAGATTCGCCAGGACGAGAACGCTCTATGGAGCTTCGCGCCGCACGACATCTCGGTGATTCTTTACCTGCTCGACAAGCTGCCCGAGAGTGTGAGCGCACGCGGGGAGTCGTATCTGCGACAAGGGGTCGAGGACGTCGTGTTTGTGAACATGAAGTTCCCCGACCGAAAGATGGCCCAGCTCCAGGTGAGTTGGCTCGATCCTCACAAGGTTCGCAAGATAACCATCGTCGGAAGCAAGAAGATGGCGGTTTTCGACGACACGGAGAGCGCCGAGAAACTGAAGATATTCGACAAAGGGGTGACGGGCGTCAGCTACGAAAGCTACGGTGACTCGCTCACAATCCGATTCGGGGATATAAAGATTCCCCACATCAGCATGACCGAGCCTTTGAGGACCGAATGCCGGCATTTCGTTGACTGCATCCTCGAGGACAAGCGGCCCCTGACCGACGGTGCGGATGGAGTGCGAGTCGTCAAAATACTGGAGGCGGCGCAGCGCTCGATGGAAAGCGACGGCGCGCCCGTGAGATTGACGGAACCTGCGCGGGCGGATAAAAAATGAAAATTCCCGTTCTGGATTTAAAGCCGCAGATCAAGGCAAATCGCGGCGCAATCATGGAAGCGATTGAATCCGTGATCGACAGCGCCCGCTTCGTGCTCGGCCCCGGCGTGCAGGAGTTGGAGAAAGCCGTGGCCTCGTATACCGATTCAAAACACGGGATAGGTGTCGCCTCCGGGAGCGACGCCCTGCTGATAGCGCTTATGGCGTTGGAGATCGGCGACGGCGACGCCGTTATCACGACACCATATACGTTCTTCGCGACGGTCGGCGCGATCTGCAGGGTCGGGGCCGTCCCCGTTTTCGCGGACATCCGGCCCGACTCCTTCAATATCGACGCCGAACTGATCGCCGAATACCTCGATGAACGATGCGAATCCGATCCCGCGACGGGTCTTCCCCGCGATAAGGCTACCGGCCGACATGTCCGGGCCATGATCCCGGTTCACCTCTTCGGCCAGTGCGCCGACATGGGCGCAATCATGTCGCTGGCCCGCAAACACAACTTGTATGTTATCGAAGACGCCGCGCAGGCCCTCGGGGCGGCGTGCAACGGCGAGAAGGCCGGCTCTATCGGCGACATCGGCTGCCTCAGCTTCTATCCGACCAAGAACCTCGGCGGCTTCGGCGACGGAGGCATGTTAACGACCTCCGACGATAAGCTGGCCGAGCGTTGCCGCACAATTCGGGTTCACGGCAGCAGACCCAAGTATTACCATGCGATGATCGGCATAAACAGCCGCCTCGATGCGATCCAGGCCGCAATGCTTGCGGTGGGGCTGAAACAGCTCGATGGGTGGGTCCGGATGAGGCGTGAGCATGCGGGAGCCTATGCCAAAGCTCTGAAAGGGGTCAAAGGCCTCACCCTTCCGGAGACGCTGGCGGGACGGCATCATGTGTTCAACCAATACATCATCCGCTCCGACAGGCGGGACGCTCTCAGGGAATTCCTCGCCGAGAAAGAGATCGGAACCGAGATATATTATCCACTCCCGCTTCATATACAGGAATGCTTCGCCAGCCTCGGCCATGGGAAAGGAGATTTCCCGGAGTCCGAACACGCCGCCGACGAGTCGCTGGCGATTCCGATGTTTCCCTATCTGACGGAGGAACAACGAGAGACGGTGATAGATGCAATCAAAGAATTCCAAGAGAAATAAGTCGGCCCGAAAGCGGTCGCGACGTGTCCCCACCGCGGAGAAGCTCCGCGAGAGAATAGATTCAAAGCGCGCCATAATCGGCGTCATCGGCATGGGCTATGTAGGACTGCCTCTGGCGCTGGAGTTCTGCCGAAGCGGGTTTTGCGTGCTTGGGTTCGACACCGACGACAAAAAAGTAAAGACGCTGAACAGGGGCAGAAGCTACATCTCGCACATCCCCTCCAAAGACGTGGGATCTTTCAGCAAAGCCGGGCTCTTTTCGGCGACCTCCGATTTCTCGCGTCTCTCCGAGCCGGATTGCATCACGATATGCGTGCCGACCCCGCTCAACGACCAGAAAGAACCTGACATCGGATACGTGGCCAACACTTGCAAGGAAATCGCCAAGAGCCTTCGCCCGGGCCAGCTCATCATCCTGGAAAGCACGACGTATCCGAGCACGACCGAAGAACTCGTGCTTCCGCTCGTCAGTCAAGAGAAAAAGCTCGTGGTCGGACGCGACTTCTTCGTAGCCTATTCGCCCGAGCGGGAGGATCCTGGCAGCCGCAGCCATGCGATCGAAAAGATTCCAAAAGTCGTCGGAGGGGTGACGGACGATTGCCGGACGCTTGCCACCAGCATGTACGCGAAGATTTTTGAACGGGTCGTAGAGGTGTCGTCGCCGCGCGTGGCCGAGATGACCAAGCTGCTGGAGAACATCTTTCGCTGCGTCAATATCGCCCTCGTCAACGAGATGAAGATACTCTCGGAGAGAATGGATATTGATATATGGGAGGTCATAGAGGCCGCCTCGACCAAGCCGTTCGGCTTCATGCCGTTTTACCCCGGCCCCGGCCTCGGCGGACACTGCATCCCCATAGATCCGTACTATCTCTCATGGAAGGCGAGGGAATTCGATTTTCGTACGCGCTTCATCGAGCTTGCGGGCGAGGTCAACAGCTCTATCCCCTACCATGTTTTGCACCGGATAGGCGAGGCGCTGAACGCAAAGAACAAGAGCATCCGGGGCTCCCGCGTGCTCATACTGGGCGTCGCCTACAAGCCCGACGTCGATGACATGCGCGAATCGCCGGCCATCAAGATCATCGAATTGCTCCTGAACATGGGCGCCGACGTGCGCTACAACGATCCTCACATATCCAAGTTTCCAAAGCTCCGCAAGTACGACTTCGATTTCCAGTCGGTCGAACTCACGCCGAGATTCTTGAAGTCGATGGACTGCGCGGTTATCGTCACCAACCACTCGATCTACGACTTCGATTTCATAGTCAGGCACTCAAAACTCGTGATCGATACTCGCAACGCAACGCGAGACATCAAAACCGGAAGGTCGAAGATTATAAAAGCCTGAGATGTCTATTATTGAGGAGAAACAATGAATATCTGTGTTATTGGCGCGGGCTATGTCGGTCTCGTCACGGGAACGTGTTTCGCTGAGATGGGCAACGACGTCGTATGCGTCGACGTAGACGAAAAGAAGGTGGAGCAGCTCAAGCGCGGGCGTTCGCCGATCTACGAGCCGGGTCTGCAGGAACTCATCCGGCGCAACATGCGCGAAAACCGCCTCATGTTCGTTACCAACACCGCCAAGGCGGTTCGCAACGCTTCGATCATTTTCATCGCCGTCGGCACGCCTCCTCTCAACAACGGCGGGGCCGATCTCTCCCATGTGTTCAGCGTGGTAAACGAAGTCGCCGATGCGATGAACGAATACAAGGTCATCGTCATCAAGAGCACGGTGCCGGTGGGGACGGCCGACAAGGTGAGGGAGCGAATAAAATCGAAAACTTCTGAGAAGTTTGACGTCGTGTCCAACCCGGAGTTCCTGAAGGAAGGAGCGGCACTGGACGACTTCATGAGGCCGGACAGGGTGGTGATAGGGACAACAAACGCGCGTGTCACCGCGATCATGAAAGAACTCTACCGCCCCGTCTTGCGCACCGGCAGGCCGATCCTTGTCATGGACAATCGAAGCGCCGAGCTCACCAAGTACGCCGCCAACGCGATGCTCGCCGCCCGGATATCCTTTATCAATGAGATCGCCAACCTTTGCGAGCATCTGGGCGCAAACGTCAACAGCGTGAGGGAGGGCATCGGCTCCGACCAGCGTATTGGATTTTCGTTCCTCTTCCCCGGCGTGGGATACGGAGGCTCCTGCTTCCCCAAAGACGTCAAGGCTCTCGCCTCCGCGGCCAAGGAGTGCGGCTACAGGATGAAGATACTTGAGGCCGTCGATGAACTCAACACGAAGCAAAAAAGCGCTCTCGTGCCGAAGATCAGGAAGCATTTCCGTGACAGGCTGAAAGGAAAGACCATTGCCATCTGGGGCCTGGCTTTCAAGCCCCGCACCGACGACATGCGAGAAGCGCCTTCAATAGCCATAATCAACGAGCTTCTGTCCGAAGGCGTAAACCTGCAGGTTCACGATCCAGTCGCCACAAAAGAGGCCCGCAGGGTGTTCGGCCGCAAGGTCAAGTATTGTGAGAAGCCCTATGACGCGCTCAAGGGGGCACACGCTCTGGTGCTGGTGACGGAATGGGCCGAATTCAGGAATCCCGACTTCAAGCGGATGAAGCAGCTCATGCGCGGCACGGCCGTTTTCGACGGCCGTAACATCTACACCCCCAAAATCATGAAGGAAATGGGATTCGAATATTACGGCATCGGGCAATAACCGGACAAGACAAAATACATGAAGATTCTGGTAACGGGCGCCGCAGGCTTCATCGGTTCATGGCTTTCGGAACGGCTCCTCTCGCTCGGTCACGAAGTGACGGGCATCGATTGCCTGACGGACTATTATCCGCCCGCGGTCAAGCGAAAAAACATCGAAGCGGCCCTCCGCGACCCTTGCTTCACATTCGTTGAGCAAGACCTTCTGAAAACCGACCTCAGCTCCATTCTCGGCGGCTGCGACGTCGTCTTTCACCAGGCCGCGCAGGCGGGAGTGCGCGCCAGTTGGGGAAAATATTTCGAAACGTATACGAACAACAACATCCTGGCGACACAGCGCCTGCTTGAGGCGGCCAAGGGGCTTCCGATAAAGCGCTTTATCTTCGCTTCGTCGTCATCCGTCTACGGCAACGCAAAGAACATCCCCGTATCCGAGGACGAGCCGGTGCTCCCGGTCTCGCCCTACGGCGTGACAAAGCTCGCGGCGGAGAACCTGTGCCGGCTCTATCACAAGAACTTCGCAGTCCCGACGGTGTCGCTGCGCTACTTCACCGTGTTCGGCCCGAGACAGCGGCCCGACATGGCGTTTCATAAGTTCATCAAGGCAATGATCCGAGGCGAGCCGATCCCCGTCTTCGGCAGCGGCGAGCAGACTCGGGATTTCACATTCATCGAGGACGCCGTCGACGCCAATATCCTCGCTATGGAAAAAGGCCTTGCCGGCTCGGTCTACAACATCGGCGGCGGCTCGCGCATTTCGCTCAATCGCACAATCGAGTTGCTCGAGGGCATTATTGGCAAGAAAGCGATACGCGATCAATCCGAATCCCAGAAGGGCGACGTGCTTCACACCTGGTCCGACACAAGCCGGGCGCAGGCCGAACTCGGCTTCAAGCCTCGTTACAATGTGGAAGAAGGGCTGAGGAAAGAGTTCGAGTGGCTTTCGAGCGCGATGGAGTAAGCGCCCGACCTTATCGCTCCAGCAACCGGGCGGGTTCCCGCCAATCGCCGTATCGCCTGTCATGCGTGAAGAGCACAACTTGGTGTGATTCGGAGAGCTTCTCCAGCATCCGCAGCGCGGCCCCGAGCCTATTCTCGTCGAAATTCACGAATGGATCGTCAAGCAGGATGGGCAGTCGGACATCGCCGGAGATTTCCTCGACGGCAGCCAATCTCAGAACGAAGTGCAGTTGGTCGCTAAACCCCTGGCTCAACCGCTCAGGTCCTAGGAGTCGCCCCGCCCTTTCCACTCCAAGCGGGGCAAGGTCTTCGCCGAGACGCACCAGGCATCGCTCGCTTGCGATGCGTCCGAGGTAGTCCGAGGCCTTTTTCTCGATGCGGTCAAGATGCAGGGAGCGAAACTCCGAGACGGCTTCCCCGAGCGTCCCGATCGCCAGCAGATGCGCTTCCCTGCTGAGCTTCAGCCGACTCAGCTCCGACTCCGACTCTGCGATCTCATCCTCCAGCGTTTCCTCCGAGACCGTCTCCATCGCCTCGGCCGCGGCGAGCTTCCGTATGATGCCCTCCCTCTCTTCGACCAATTCCCTGCGACGCGCTTCAAGGCCGGTCAACTCGGCCCTCAGGGTTTCTACCGCTTTGCCTGCGCCGCCTTTGCGCTCGATGTCGCCGAGACTCGGTCGCTGCGATCTAAGTTTTCCGAGCTTGTTGTTTGCAATCACAAGCTCGTTGCTAAGCTGGTTGTATTTCGACTCGATTTCCTCCAGCGCCGGATGCTGCCGCAGCGCTTCTTTCTTTATCTCTCTTTCGCGGAGCAGAGACCTTGCCTTGCGGATTTTACCGAGCGCCGCGCCCGCTCCGTCAGAGATGATCTCCGAATAGCGTCGTTCTATCTCTGCGACCTGGGCTTTCAGCAATTCGAGCTGCTCGGTCATTTCACCAAGCTTTCCCTGTTGCGCCGATTTTTGCGAGCGCAGCGCGAGAACAATTGAAATCAGAGGCCCGACAGCGATTCCTATGCCCACCAATATGGCGGCAATCCTGACGAGACCCCCAAGATTAGCCGCCCCGAGACCTGCGACAAGCAGCCCTGCAACGATTCCTATGGTCAGGACCGAAATGCGCGCGCGCATAAGCTGCATGATATCTATTGCAGAGTCTCTTTCAGCCTGCCGATATCTCTTCTCCAGAGATTGTTCCCTCTCTTCAAGATGCGTCAGATTCGCAATATCAGTCTCGGCCTGTTCGGGAAGCGAGGCATATCCCGAGTATCCGGCGTCGATCTCCTCGGAGCATCCCCGCAGTTCGGCCGTGAGCTTTTCGATCTCGCGCATCTCGTTGCGCTGCTCATTCAATTCTTCTTCCAGACACTCCTTTTCCTTCAACGACTGCGAGAAGGAGGTCAAGGCCTCTTCGTGTTTTTTTCTGCTATCCACGCCGCGCTCCACATCGGCCAGTTCCGCTTCCGAAGCAACAAGGCGGTCCCTCGACTCTTCTATGGTGTCCCCGACCTCGCAGGCCTCGGCGAGCGCACGCTTTTTCTCTTTGATATCATTTTGAAGGACTTCGATACGGCGGAGTTTCCTTGCCGTTCCGCGCCTCCACGGAAGTTCCATCGACAGCTCGTCGCAGACGTCCTTCAGGCAATCCAGCACGACCGCATAATCGGCCGAAGTCGAGCCGCTGACGATTTGCCTCACAATATTTTTCATTTCCGGCCGCAGTCTGTTTTGTTCGGCCATCATCGAGTTTTGAAACACATCGCGGCTATCCGTGCCGACCAGCTTTCTCATCAACTCATCGTAGGCCTCTTTTTCATCGGTCCTGCCGCCGGGCTTGGCGCTGCCGTCGAAGAGGATGCTTCCTGTCGAGCCGAGGAGTTCCACCCGCACGTGATTTGAGGCGAAGTCGCGGCTGAGCCTGTGGCGCTTGCCCCCAGCTTCGATTTCCAGGCTGCCCGAGCGTGGACTCGCGGCGCCATGCGGCGCAAAGGCCGCCCTCTCGCTCTCGTTTTTCAACCCGAAAAGGATCGCGGCGACGGCGCTGAGAACGGTCGATTTGCCGGTCTCGTTGTCGCCGATGATGAGCGCGATGTCCCCCGGGAACTCGAGTTCGAGCCGATCGTCGAACATCCCGAATCCGTCAATTGAAATCTTGGCTATTCTCATCGCTTATCCGCATGAATTGTTCTATGGCCAGGCGAAGGGCAAGCTCGGCAGTCGCGCGCTCTTCACCGGATCTGCGCTCTATCCTGTCCAGCATTTTCCGAACAAAAATGCCGCGCACGGTTTCTTCGCTAGCTATGGAGCGTATCAACTCGCTCCCTATCACGCTCGTTTCGTCGGAGACCTCGATGTGGAAAAAGCGCTGTTCCGATTGCGCCTCGATCTCACCTGTCGTTGGGATGAAGTTCGCCGCGCCCGCGAGCGTTACCCTCACTATTCCCTCCGGGTCGGACTGGCTCCCGATAGCCGTGATAAGTTCATCCACAGAATTCATATCCGACGCCGTCAGGTCTATCCTTATCTGTGAAAGGGTCCGGCGGTTGTGCTTTATCCTTTCAAGCGCCACGTCGCCCTCGTTCAATTCCGCGATTAACAGGTGGCGGTCGCCGTCCTCGCCAAACTTAAGACCCTCCAACGTTCCGGGATAGACGGCGGTCGACTTTCCGCGCCTGTACTCGCGAAAATTGTGATAGTGCCCGAGCGCGATGTAGTCAAACCCCGACTCCTCCAGTTCGCTCGGACTGAGAGGAAAATCACGGGAACTCGGCGTCCAATGAGCTCCCTCGCTCACGGGACCGTGAACAAGGGCGATATACAGGCCTTCATCCGGGCCGCGATGGAAAACGGAGGCGTCTCCTCCCGATTTTCCGCCTCCGGAAAAGCCGTAAAAATAGACCTCTCGGCCGCCAAGATTTTTGCGGATCGG
>CBFDAY010000001.1:0-31450 GCA_965602895.1 uncultured bacterium | reverse complement strand
GCCGATTCTCAAGGCGCCGGTCGATCCAGGCTTCTCAGCGCATCTTTCGCCGGAGCAAATGAGGGATTGGCCTTGAGCGCCCGGAGCCAGTGTTTCCGTGCCGCCTCGCGATCGCCGCGCTCGTAATAAAGAGCCCCAAGATTGTAGAGCGGAACGGGATCGTTCCCTCCCCACCTGATCGCCCTTTTGTATTCCGCCTCGGCCTTTTCCTTCAGCCCCTGCGCATCGTAGATTCTTCCGAGGTTGGTGTGCGCCCCCGCATATCGAGGATCCAGCCTGATGGCGCTCTCGTAGTGCGCGGCGGCATTTCCCATTCGTCCCATTCGCTCATGCGCAAGCCCGAGATTGTAGTGTCCCTGTGGTGAGGACGGCATGAGGTCAAGCCCCGCCTCAAGCTGCTCGATGGCGCGATCGGGGCGGCCCATGACGAAGAGAGCAAGGCCCAGGTTGAAACGATTCTGGGCCTCCGCATCGCTCGCGGCCGACACCTTTTCGAGCATCCTTCCCAGCGGCGGCGGACCGCCGCGGTTCAATGTATCGTGCGGCGCAAGGGGCTCGATGGGATCGCGGGCAATGTCGATGCCGTGTCTGCCGACCAGCGCCGCATTCGCCCCCACGTCTCTAACGAAGACCGCCGCAATCGGGTCGAAGTACACGAGCGTCCATTCGGGCAGCAGGCTCAGAACCGGCATCAGGTAAAGCCCGTCCTGTGAGGTGTGAGAGACGACGGCGGCGTTGAACTCATACTTGTCCGATAGTCGGATAAACGCGCCGGCGTCGGACATCGCTCGGCGGTATTCGGAGAAGATCTCGGCCGAGTTCACCTCGAGCCTGGCGTCTATGAACACTTTCTCCTCCGGATACATCTCCCACAAGAACATGCCGCCGATATCCATGTTGTTGAAAAACGGCCCGCTAATGCCATTTTCCTTGATGAAAACAAATGCGCCGTGTGGGAAGGTTTGCTCCTTGAACCCGAATCCGAATCTTTCGGCCCGCTTGTCGGCGATGTAGTGGCGGCCTCCCACAATGCTGAAAATCTGCAAAACCACCACCGCGACTATGACGGCGCCGCAAGCGATGCCCGCCCGGTCCAGAGCGACGGCATATTTTCCTCCGCGCGCCTCGCGCAACCGAGCTATCAGACCGCCCGCATGCTCTACCGCGATCGGCAGCATGGCCAGCACAAAGATGGCCACGTTTCGCCTGGCATTGAGCGCAAGATATCCGGTACCCGCAAAGACAAGCACGTGGCTCAGCTTCAGGTTCCTGAAGTCGAGCGCGAGCACGCCGGCGCAAAGGGCAAAGAAAACGGCGAAATACTTGAGCGGAAGTGTAAGATTATAGCCGGAAAACGGCGCCTGGAATTCGGCAATCGAACTCGCAAAAATGTTTTCCATTCCGCCCACCCTCGTGAACAGCGTGAACGGGAACAGCAGTCCCTCCAGGCCATATGGATTAAGCAGACAGGCGCCCACGGAGCCTGCAAGCAAGACCACCAGCGTGATGGCTTTGCGAAGCTCATTCGGACTGGACTCGCGCTTGAAAACGCGCCGGCTCATCGCGGTCGTGACGGGCTGGGCCGCATAAGCCCCAATCAGGAACGGGCCGAGTATGAACAGCCCCTGCAGGTTGACCCACAGCGCCTGCAGGGGAATCAGCGCGAAGACCGCCCCTCGGCCGAACCGACCGCGCTCGAAGCCGAAAAGCACAAGCGTGTAGACAGAGAGCATCAGATACGTGAACGCCTCCGGACGCGCGAGAAAGCGCGAGCTGCCCGCCATGAGCCCGAGCCAGAAAAGGAGGAGGGCGGCGAAACGGTTCTTCTCCTTTCCGCAGGCGATCCAGAGTATCGCAAAGACGGAGCAAAAAACCAGAATGAACAGAAGCGAAAGCCCGTATGCTCCAAGCGCGCTGTATGTTCCAAAAAGAATGACCTGAAACAACCAGTGCGTGTCGATCCATCTGTTCCCCCCGGCGGTGTACGAGTACATGTCATAGCCGGGGATGGAGCCCGTATCGAGGATATACTGCCCCGTTCGCAGGTGCCACCATATGTCGGTGTCGATTATAGTGTGGGCAAACAGGGATAGCCCCAGAAGCACGAGCGCAAGCAAGGCGGCCAATCGCCCGTATTTTACCAAGCCCGATATCTTTCCGGGCCTTTTGTTTGTCGAGAGGTCTTCGGTCAATGTCTTTCAGATTGAAAAGGCGACCCTGTTTCAGGATAAAAGCGCAGTAATCCGCATTGGCTCGCAACAAATGATAGCTTTGAAAGAACGAGGACGACCCGCTCGCCTTTGGTCCCCTCGCCCCTTGCAGGGCATCACTCGACCGGAAGAGCCGCGCTGCCCGCTCTGGCGGCCGCATTCCTTCGACGTCCGGGCCGGATCATGGCAATCAGCACTCCCAACAGGGCGAGCGCCGAAACCGGCAGCCCGAACGTCAGGGCCGCGGGCCGGTAAACGAAGCGGACGGTATGCGTTCCGGCCGGCGCCTCTACCGCTCGCAACAGATAATTCGCCCTGTATATCTTTGCCGGTTTATCGTCCACAGTCGCTTTCCAGCCCGGATAGTATTGCTCGCTCAACACCAGCATGGCCGGACTTTCTGCATTGTAGACAACCTTCACCTCGTTTATTGATGTCCAAACGCGCGGGACCAGTGGGCTTTGCTCCGACGCGACGGAGGCAAAAGCCGGCGCCTCTTCAAGAATCACGCTTTCGAGAGGGTCAAAGTCCTCCCGGGACACTATTTCCAGGCTATCGGCTTCGCTTTCGGCAAGTTGATAATTCGAGACAAGATACGCTCGCGGTGTCCACTGTTTGTTCTCCAGCGCCCTGTACCTTTGCGCCGCCATGTCCGGCACAAGCCTGAACCGCACATTAAATACGCGGGCCACAGCCACAGGCAGGGTATCGAACATTTCAAGCCTGAGATGGTTCATGGCCTTGATTTCCCATGCCGGGCTTATATCGGTCGCGGCCGCAAGGAAATTCATATAGCGGGCAAGCATCAAGGGCGCGTAGCCGTTCATGTTTTCAATATGATCCGCGATTGCCCGGTTCGACGGGTAGGGCTCCGTGGGAAACCAAACCCTGAAAGGAGCCTCCGCGGCGCCGACTTCCTGCAAAAACTCCCTTTGAGGGGTCAACCTCTCCACGGGTATGGTATCGATCTTGCCGCTTGAAGCGGTAAAGAGGTCCAGCCAGACCACGCCAACGATAATGATCTGCATTTTCCCGGACATCCTGACGCGCCCCATGAAATATAGCCCCGTCCCGGCGACTGCGAGCATAAGGAGCGGCAGCAGGACAGGTGTGTCGCTCCATCGAACGGCCTCCTCGACGGCTTGCAGCGTGTTCCAGCCCATGAAATCGGATCTACTCAGGTGATCGCGCCAGAAGGCCGACATCGAGATTAAAACGATAATCGCTCCGACGACAATTCCCAGCGCAGCCCAATACGCCTTGGGACTTTCCCGCCGGGACGCGCCCGAAAACAACTCTTGTATCCCGATGGCGGATAGGACCGACACGCAGAAGCCGAACACCAATACGATTCGCATGTGAATGCGAAAGAAGTTCATTCCCGGCACAAGATAATATATGAAATGCAGCAGCGGAGCCCGACCTCCAAACATCAGCAGCAGGCTCAGCAGAGCCGCGATGCCCATCAATACAACATGCCTGTTTTTTCTTCGACACCCTATCAGCGCGAAAACCGCGGCCGCCAGCGGAAGAATTCCCGCGTAACCGCCGCTTTCATACTTCGGCGGATTATGATCGATTGTGAGGTTGGGAAAGAACAGTTGCGGAAAGAATACCGGGTGGGCGGAGCCAAGGAACGCAAAATCCGTCGAGCGCGACGCCCGGTCGCTGAGCTGTGAAAACTCGAAGGTGAGGAGGAGTTGAAATATCGACAGACAAACGGCGAGAACGACAACGGACAGGACCACAAGGAGCGGGGAGAAAAATCTCCAGCCCTCATCCTTGAGATCCCCGAACAACATCATTCGAAGGCCGACATACAGGCCTATGAACAAGACCGTGTAGAAATACATCTGGGGGTGCCCACATAATATCTGGAGGGCGAGCGCAACACTGCCGCAGAGATAGCTCCTCAGGCTCTTTCGGGCCAATCCCCTTTCGACAAAAAACAGGACGGCGGGAAGATAGCAGGCTGTGCGAACGATATCGATGTGGCCCAACATGAGCTGGTTCGCAAAGAAACCATGAAGCATAAAAACAATCGCGCCAAGGAGCGATGCGGTCGATTGCAGCTTTATCTCGCGACAATAAAGATATGTAAAGATCCCGGCCGCAAGCTGGTGCATCACTAAGCTCACGTTCATCGCCGGACCCAACGGCAGGGCCAGATACAGAACGTCGGGAGGATAAAACACCGCCGCGTCGGGCAATGCGGCATGAGGATGCCCTCCAAATATGTACGGGGACCAAAGGGGCAATATCCCATCCAAGAAGCACTCTTTCTTGAAATAGGCCCAAAAGTATTGCATATGTCCCATGTCGAACGCCGCCAGAATTCGGTCGGGTGTGACAAGCAGGAGTCGGTGAAAAAACAGAACCGACATCAGGGCGACGGCGAGAATGGAATATAGATCTTGTCTCGAGAGAGAATCCTTCAAAAGTGGCTGACTCCTCGGCAAAAAGGAAGCGAACCGCCAAAAAGAAAAAGTCCCTAAAGAGCCCGCAGCAGACGAAATACGCCGTCGCAGCCGACGCGTCTGCGGCGAACATTCCGCAGGACAGTTGAAAGAAAAGGCGCCATCAAAAAACGGCAATATCCCGGCAAACGCATCCAGGCAGACGGCGTCGCTTCAGCCTCCGCCGATTGAAATTTTCAGCCCGGCCGCCTCGAACCGCCCCCTTATCTCTTCGACCTCTTCGTCCGAAAGCGGTTCCAGGCCGAGAACATCCAGCGGAGAATCTATCCGCCCGAGCTTCGATTCGCCCATCTTGTGATAAGGGAGCAGATGAACCTCTTCCTGCTCCAGTTCATGCAGCAGCTCGATAAGATCGGACATATTCCGCTCCGTGGTCGTCATCATGGGCACGAGCGGAATTCTAAACACAACTTCCTTGCCGGAGCGCGCGAGTTTCCGCGCATTGGCGAGTATCCGCTCGTTGCCGACGCCGGTCAAGCGCCTGTGTTCCTCCTCATCGGCTACCTTGAGGTCAAAATAAACTATATCAAGATACGGCAGCAGCTTTTCGAACTTGTCCCAGGCAAAAGCGCCGCAAGTCTCGATCACGGTGTTGAGGCCGGCCTCCTTTGCGGCGCGGAGAAATTCGAGCAAAAACTCATACTGCACCGTCGGTTCACCTCCCGACACCGTCACCCCCCCGCCGGACTGTTCGTAGAACGGGCGGTCACGCTCGACGATATCGAGCAGCGAGCGGACATCGTATTGCTTCCCTATGGTCGTCAGCGCTTCGGCGTAGCACACCTTGGCGCACTCGCCGCAGCGGTCGCAAAGCTCCCGGTTTATGCGTCTGCCATCCTCAAAAACGATGGCGCCTTGCGGACAGACGTTTGCGCACTCACCGCATCCGATGCATTTATTGGCGAAAAAAGCAATCTCCTGCCGCCTGTCCATGGATTCGGGGTTCTGGCACCACCGGCACTTGAGTGGGCACCCCTTAAAAAACACCAGCGTGCGGATGCCGGGCCCATCGTGGACGGAGTATCGCTGAATGTCAAAGACTGTCGCCTCATGGTTTTCCAAAACGGTTTCTCCCAAGTCGCATATATTCATGATAACATTCCAATCGATTGACGGTCAAGCTGCGAATCCCTTCTATTTTAGGCAGACCTGTTGACAACACGCTCCCGTACGATTTAATATCAACGTGCGAGCAATGCGCCTCCAACCAAAGAGGACGGTATGAAATAATGCGGACAATCCTATGAAAGTGTTGGCTGTTGAAACATCAACCCTGATGGGCAGCGTAGCGGTCGTCGATGACGATCGGCTGCTCTGCGAACTCACGCTCCACGTGCAGGAGACACACTCGTCTCAACTGATGCCCGCCATCGACTACGTCCTGAATGCGGCGGGCTGCGCGCCGGACGGGCTCGACGGATTCGCCGTGACACTCGGGCCCGGCTCCTTCACGGGGTTGCGCATCGGCATGGCGACGATAAAGGGGCTCGCCGTGGCGGCTTCCAAGCCGCTCGTGGGAATACCAACGCTCAAGGCCATGGCCTGGAGTTTTCCATACTGCCCGCATCTGCTCTGCCCCATGATCGATGCGAAGATGAAGGAGGTATACGCGGCATGGTTCGAAACGGGAGAGGGCAAGATGGCTCGACGCTCCGAGGACCTTGTGCTCCCCGTCGCCGATCTCCTGAAAGATGCAAAACAAAAGGCGCTCTTCTTCGGGTCGGGAGCCGAGAAATACCGGACCGAAATCAGCGCGATCATGGGTGACCGCGCCCATTTCGCTTTGCACGGCATCGCCGGCGCGCGCGCGTCGATCGTCGGATTTCTGGCGGTCGAAAAGCTCAAGCGGCAGGACTTCGCCGACATCGAAACGCTGGAGCCTATCTACATCCGCGAATCACAGGCAATCGAGAAGTCGCGCCGAGGCCCCGCAAAAAACTCCTGATCCCGCGCCCCGCCGCCGAGCGTTCACGCCTGCTTCTTGTATCCGACAAGCAGAGAGAATTCGTGAGGAATGACCGCGTGGCGACGAATGCGCGCAAAGCCGGCCTCTGTGTTGATGCCTACTTCTGCTGCAGGGAACTCAGCTCCTCAAGCGTCGAATTGTCGTCGGGATCGAGCTGATGCGCCCTCATAAGCTCGCCGATGGCCGCGTCGCGCATGAACTTACGCTTGTAAAGGATTCCCAGGTGATAATGCGTGGAGGGGTCGTCCGGATTCTCTTTCACGACAATATTGAACTGCTCGATTGCTTCGTCCGAACGCCTCATGCGCTCATAGACAAGGCCGAGATAGTAATGGGCGATGGTATGGGAACGCCCGCACTCAACGACTTTTTGAAAAGCTTCGGCGGCCTTCTCCAGGCGACCTATGTGAAACTGCGCGAGCCCAAGCTGCAGCAAGGCCGGAACAAAGTCGGGCGTGGTCGCAAGCGCGGCGGAATAGGAGCCTATGGCCTCCTCGATCATGCACTTCTGATAACGGCACAAACCCAGCCGAAAATGCGCGTAGATAAATCGCGGGTTTTCCTCGATGATCTTCTGGAACTTCTCTATGGCCTCGTCCACGCGGCCAAGCTCATAGCAGACCATGCCCACCTTGAAAAGGATTTCCTGGCTTTCGGGCTTCTTGTCGCTCAGTCGGCCATATATTTCGAGCGCGGCTTCGAGGTCGCCCCTGGCCTCGCTCTTGAACGCTCTCTCGAACAGGTCGCCGACGCTCGCCTCGCCGAGGGCTCCGCCGCAATTGCCGCAGAACTTATGGTCTCCAGTGTTTTCCGTTCCGCACTCAGGGCATTTCATGAAAAGATCCCTCCTGCAAATATGGCTGCCGACCGCTCGATTGCGGACAGAACGGCCTGGGGAAACACGCCCAGAACAACGGTCGCAGCCGCCGTAATTCCCATCGCCAGCCCCAGCGGGAGCGACCTCACGTCGCTCACTTCGACTTCCTGCTCCCGCATGAACATGTATACGACAATCCGGGCGTAGTAGAAAAGCGAAATCACAACGTTCACAACACCCGCCACGGCAAGCCAATACAGTCCGGCGCGCATCGCCGCCGTAAAAATATAGAGCTTGCCGAGAAAGCCTATCGTGGGCGGAATCCCCGCCAGCGACAGCAGGAACAGCACCATGGCGGCCGCGACCGCCGGTCTGCGCCTGCCCAGGCCGGAGAAATCGGAAAGCTCCTCTCCAAACCCGTCGCCGCGCCTCATGCACATCAAGAGGCTGAAGGCGCCGACGTTCATGATCGTATATGCGAACAGGTAGAAAACCACACTGGCCGCAATTCCCGGCGCGCCGGCAGTAGAGCCGCTGTCGCCGACTATGGCGGCGACTCCCATGAGCACGTATCCCGAGTGCGCGCCGCTCGCGTAGGCCCGCAATCGCGTGACGTTGCTCTGGACGACCGCGGCCAAGTTGCCCACGGTCATTGTCAGCACGGCCAGGGCGCTCACCAACGGCAGCCAGTCGGCGGCCATCGCGGGCCCGCCTGCCGCAAGCACCCGCACCAGGCCCGCAAAAGCGGCGGCCTTCGGGCCGACCGAAAGGAAAATCGTCACCGGCGTCGGCGCGCCCTGATACACGTCCGGCGCGTACATATGAAACGGCACGGCCGTGATCTTGAATCCGAATCCGGCCAGAATAAACACCGCGGCCAAGATCGCCGCGCCATGCGACCGGGCGACGACCTCGCCCATCTGCTTTTGGATCTGCGCGAAATTAGTTGTCCCCACGGCCGCGTACAGGACGGATATTCCAAACAGCAAGACCGCCGAGGCGAATATACTGAGCAGGAAATACTTTATCGCCGCCTCATTCGACCACAAGTCCTTCTTCATCAGGCCGACGAGGATATAGGTCGACAGCGACGTAAGCTCCAGCCCCACAAACAACAACATGAAGTCATGGGCCGAGGCGAGCAGCATCATCCCGACTATTGAAAACAGCAGCAGCGCGCAAAACTCGCCGCTGGGAATGCTGCGCGCACGGAGGAAGTCGAACGAGACAAGCACGGTCAATATCCCGACAAGCAGGAATATCATCTTGAAAGCCACGGCGAATCCGTCCTGCGCGAACATTCCTGAAAAGCCGAAGCAGGCTTCGTCGAGGTCGACCCTCGACACGAGAAGCCCCGCGACTATGAGCGCGCCAAGCGTCGCATGCCCAAGCCGGGCCCTTGCGCGATCGCCAAGGATCGCGCCCAGCAGCAAGATCGCCATCGCCGCGACGGAAAGAAACGCCTCGGGAGCCACCAGCTTTAAGCCACCCTCTAAATTCATGTCACCTCCACGCGGCCCGGATCGCTTTCATCGCACATTGCACGCTCAACCCTTCAGCCCCCTCCAGTCGTCGGAACTCACCGTGGCGCGCGCCCTGAAAAGAAGCATCAGGATCGCCAGCCCTATGGCGGCCTCCGCGGCGGCAACGGCTATCACAAACACGGCGAAGGTCTCGCCGGCGGAGTTCGCCCACTCGGCCGAAAACGCGATGAAGTTGAGGTTGACCGCGTTCAGCATCAGCTCGGCCGACATGAACATTACTATGATATTGCGCCGAAGCATGAAGCCCATGGCCCCGATCGCAAACAGCGCCGCGCTTAGTATCATGTATTCCGATGCCGTGACCAAATCTATTCCCTCTCGGCCTTCCCTATCAATACGGCGCCCACCAGCGCCACGAGCAATATGAGCGACACCACCTCAAAGGGCAGCGTTGCGTTGAAATAGATTGCCGCGCCCATTCTCTCGACGGCGCCGTAGCCGGACGCGGACGCCCGAACCGGCGCCTCGGGGCGCAGCCCTGCGGCGATCGGCGCAACCACCAGCAAGAGGACGGTCACTATCGCGAGCATGCCGGCGACCATCCACCACGGCGCCGGCTCCTCGTCCTGAGTGTCGACTTCGACAAACATGATGATGAACACGTAGAGCACCATGATGGCGCCGGCATATATGATTACCTGCACCGCGGCCAGAAACTCGGCGCTCCGGAGCACGAACAGCACCGCCATGCACAAAAAGACCGTGATGAGCCAGACCGCGCTGTGCACGGGATTGGTCTGGGTCACAACCCTGAGCGCGGAGACGACCGACACAAGCGCCACGAAGTAAAAGATGAAGTCGGAGAACTCGTTTACGCCGCGAAACGCCGCAACCGCCGCGACCAGCGCAAACCCGCATACGGCCGCCGCCCACACCGCAAGCTCGCCCCGGCCGCGCGACCTTGCGGCCCTGATCGCCGTCAGTCCCGCCAATGCTCCGAACATAAGATAAGCGACTAGTCCCATTTCTTCATGCCGCCTTGATCTTTCGTCTTGTCGTAAACCTCCAAGAGCATCTCCTTTGTGTAAATGAGTCCCCTTCGAGTGCTTCCTACATAGTCATAAATCTGGGTCAGCTCGATGGCTTCCTCGGGGCAGGCCTCCTCGCACATGCCGCAGTATATGCAGCGAAGCTCGTCGATATCGAAGCGAACCGGATACTTCTCGCGGTCGGGCCAGGGCGCTTCGGCGCCGACGATATAGATGCAGCGCGCAGGACAGGCCGTGGAACACATGAAACACGCGACGCATTTCACCCGCCCGAGCTCGTCCTTGTTGAGCCGGTGCAAGCCGCGAAAACGCGGAGACACCCGCGCCCGTTCTTCCGGATACTGGACCGTGAACTTCTTTTCAAACAGATGCCTCAGGGTTCCGGTCAATCCCTTGAGCAAAGCGGGCAGATACATCCGGTCGGCCGGGGTCATCTCGTATTCTTCTCTCTTGTACGCCCCGGCCCTATCCGGTGGCCCGTCTTTTCCACTCATCGTCAAAGCTCCATGTCCTATATCGCCATCACAATGCCCGTCAGGAAGATATTTGCCAGCGCGAGCGGCAGGAGGGTCTTCCAGCAGAGCCGCATGAGCTGGTCGTAGCGAAACCGCGGAAACGTCCAGCGGACCCACAGGTAAACAAACAAAAATACCGCCACCTTCACCGCGAACGCGCCCACCTGTATCAATTCCCGGAGGAGCGGCGGGAGCCCCAGCGCGCCTATGCCGGGCACATGCCAGCCTCCGAAGAACAGGATCACCACGAGCGCCGAACTCGTTATCATGGCGGCGTATTCGGCCATGAAAAACATGGCAAACTTGATGCTGCTGTATTCGGTGTGGTAACCGCCCACAAGCTCCTGCTCGGCCTCGGGGAAATCGAAAGGAAGGCGGTTGTTCTCGGCCACGGCCGAAACCAGGAAAAGCAGGAACGCGAGCGGCTGGAACAGGATATTCCAGCGAGGTATCACGCCCCAGATGTACGCGGTTTGCATTTCGACGATCCTGTCGAGCCGGAGCGTACCCGTCATCATCAGCACACCTATGATCGACAGCCCCAGCGGTATCTCGTAGCTTATCATCTGCGCGCAAGCCCGCAGGCCGCCCATCATCGAATACTTGTTCGACGACGCCCACGACCCGAAAATGATGCCGTAGAGGCTGATGGAAGCCATCGCGATGATATAAAGAAAACCTATGTTGATGTCGGCGATCTGAAACCGAATCTGCCTGCCCGCCAGCGTAATGGAATCCCCGAACGGGATGACCGCGAAAGTCATGAAGGCGGGGATCACGATCATGGCGGGCGCAATGAGATAGATCACAACGTCGGCCCGCGCGGGAATAATGTCTTCCTTGAACAGGAACTTCAGCCCGTCGGCCACCGGCTGGAGCAGGCCCTGCCAGCCGACCCGGTTCGGACCGAGCCTGTCCTGTATGAACGCGCTCACGCGCCTTTCGGCCAACGTCAGAAACATGATGGTCACCTGGATAGCGACGAAGACAATGAGCGCCTTAACGAGCGCGATGGCGGCTATGACGAAATGCTCCCCCAAGATTATTGACCTTTCATGAAAGAGCCGGCCCGGGAGGAAGACAACGGCCGGCCGGTCTCGCCGATCTGCTCAAGCTCCACGTAACCTTCGATTTCGCGCCCGATCGCGGATGACGCCTCGGCCACAGTCTCAAATCCGAGTGCGACTCCCATCGCGTCCGCAAAATCCACCAGGATGTTGATATCCCGCTCCGCCTCGCCCGGCGGGTCGAACGCGGGGCGGATGCGCTGAACGATCCCGAGCGAATTCGTATATGAGCCGTCCTTTTCCGCATATGCCGCGCCGGGGAAAACCGCGTCGGCGCCCTCGGTCAGCGCTGACGGCAGTGTGGCCTGGACGATCGAGAACTCCGCCTCGGCGACGGCCCTTGCGAGAATATCGATGGAAGCGGAATCCGAGTGCGGCCCGCAGAGGACATACAGCGCCTTCTTGCCGGCGAGGGCCTCAAGATCGGTCGGGGTCTGCTCCGAGCCGGAAGGCGCGAAGTGCCTGAGCGCGTCGAGCACTCCCCGCTCGTTGGGAGAACGGTCGCTCTCGATGACGAATCCTCCCGCAAATTCCTCGCGCTCTGCCCTGGCGCCGGGAAGCAGCCGGAGATTATGGGCCGAATCCATCCCGGCCGCAAGCCTTGCAAGCGCAAACGCCTCTTCGTTTGTCGCATCGGAAGACACAGCGAAACCGACCGAGTCGGCGCCGCCCCCTTTGACGATCTCTTTCAGGCGCGCCGAAGCCCCGGCGAGCGCTTCGCGCCAGGGGATTTACTCGAGTGATACGCCTTCCCGCAACAACGGACTCTTTAAGCGGTCGGGGCCGCTCACCAGCCTGTAGTCCATGCGCCCGACGTCGCACATCCAATGGCCGTTGACGCGGGGATTATATCGGGGCCGCAGCCTCATGATTTCGCCGTCGGCGTGGTCGAGCAGCACGTTGCATCCGACCGAGCACGCGGGACATATGCCTGGTGTGCTCGCCAGCTCCCACACGCGCCGCTTGAACAGGAAGTCCCTGCTCAAGAACGCGCCGACGGGGCAGATGTCGGCGATGTTGCCGGCCAGCAGGTCGTCGATGCGGAATCCCGGAAACACGTCGATCTCCGTGTGCGCGCCGCGATTGAATACGCCTACCTGGCCGTATCCCGAGACCTCGCTCGCGAACCGCACGCAGCGCGTGCACATGATGCAGCGGTCGGCGTAGAGAAGCAGATCCCGGCCGACGTCCTTTTTCCGTTGCTTTATCTTGCGCTCGCGGAACCGGCTTTCAGCAAAACCGTAGATGTAGCTGTAGTCCTGCAGCTCGCACTCGCCGGCCTGGTCGCAGACGGGGCAGTCGAGCGGGTGGTTCAACAGGAGAAACTCCATGACCGTGCGCTGCGCCGTTTTTACGCGCTCGGTGTCGGTGCGGACGACCATCCCCTCCTGCACGGGTGTCGAGCAGGCGGTCAGGAGCTTGGGCGATTCCTCCACCTCGACTATGCATATGCGGCAGCAGCCGGCGATGCTGAGGCCCGGATGGTAGCAATAGCGAGGTATGAAGATGCCGAGCTTGTCGGCCGCCTGCATGATTGTCGTACCTTCGTCGACCTCGATTTCGCGTCTGTCTATTCGAATGAGCGGCATTCCGGCTCCCTCATATCTTCGCGGTCAGCAACCGCATTTTCTTGTCGGTCCCGAACGGGCAGGCGCCGCTCTTGATGTGTCGCTCGAACTCGTCGCGGAACTTGAGCAGGATGCTGCGTATCGGAAAGACCGCGCCGTCGGCGAGCGCGCAGATTGTCCGACCGAGCATGTTGTCGCAAATTTTCAATATCATGTCGATGTCGTCAGGTTTGCCCTCGCCTCGCTCGATGCGCCCAAGGATGCGCGCCGCCCAGTTTGTCCCCTCGCGGCACGGCGTGCATTGTCCGCACGATTCGTGCGCGTAGAATCGGGCCGCGTTCCAGCAGGCGTTCACCATGCAGGTCGAGTCGTTCATGACGATGATGCCCGCCGAGCCGAGCATGCTGCCCGCCTTGGAGACCGAATCGAAATCCATCGGCACGTCGAGGTCCTCCGGCGTCAGCACGGCGGAAGAAGCCCCGCCGGGCAGGATCGCCTTGAGCTTTCGTCCGTTAGGAATTCCTCCGCCGGCCTCGAAGATCAGTTCTCTCAGCGTCACTCCCATGGGATATTCATACACGCCGGGCCTCTCGATATGTCCGCTGAGGCAGTAAAGCTTCGGCCCGTAGTTGTTCTGGCTTCCCATGCTCTTGAACCACTCCGCCCCGCGAGACACGATGTGAGGAATGCACGAGAGGGTCTCGACGTTGTTGATGACGGTCGGCTCATAGAACGCGCCGCGCGTCGCCGGGTAGGGCGGCTTCAGCCTCGGCCAGCCGCGGACGCCGCCAAGCGACTCGAGCATCGCCGACTCTTCTCCGCAAATGTAGGCGCCGGCGCCCGTGTGGAGATGTATCTCGACGTCGAAGCCTGACCCCAGTATGTTTTCGCCGAGGAATCCGCGCTCTCGCGCCATGGCGAGGGCCTTTTCGAGTGTGCGGCGGCTGTTTGCGTATTCGCCGCGAAGGTATATGTATGCGGTGTGCGCGTCGAGGGCGTAGCACGAAATAATCATTCCCTCGATAAGCTGGTGGGGATCGGTCTCGATAAGCACGCGGTCCTTGAAAGTGCCCGGTTCGCTCTCGTCGGCGTTGCAGCAAAGGTAGCGCGTTCTCTCGGGATCCCGGTCGAGGAACTTCCATTTCAGGCCCGCGGGGAATCCGGCGCCGCCCCGGCCGCGCAGCACGGCGGCCGTGACTTCTGCTTGGATCTCTTCGGGCGCCATGTCGTTCAGCGCTTTCTTCGCGGCCCCGTAGCCGCCCTTCCCCATGTATACATCGATGTCGGTCGAGTTCTCGACGCCGCAATTTCTGAGCAGTACCGGTTCCACCGGGTTCACTCCCATTCAAGACCGCCCTTGAGCCAGATATAGGCCAGGCCTACGATGAGCACGATAAGGAATATAAACATCTCGATGAGCACGAAGGGATGCTCTTCGATGGAGTCTTTGAAGATGACCGCCCATGGATACAAGAAGACGACTTCGACGTCGAATATGATGAAGAACATCGCGAACAGGTAGTATTTGACGGGGACGCGCCCGAGCGTCTCGCCGATGGGCGGCATGCCCGACTCGTAGGGCTCGAGCTTGACGTGACCGCGCCTCCGCCGTCCGAAAATATGTGTAACGATGAGGCTGGACGCGGCGAAGCCGAACACTATAACAAACAGCATGAGCACCGGGATATAATCTCTCAGCATGGCGACAGAATTCCTTGTGTGAGCTTCCGCTACGGCGTCGGCCTAAGAAAACCCACAGGGCCCACCCTCACCGCAGCCCGTCGAGAATAGCGTCTATTCGGTTCTTGTCCAGGTTTCCGTAAAGCTCGTTGTTTACCAGCATCGCCGGCGCCTGCTCGCATGCGCCGATGCACTCGACCTTACCGAGAGAAAATCTGCCGTCGGGAGCAACCTCCCCGAAGGCTATGCCCAACTTCTCGGTTAGATAATCAGCCAGCAGATCGGCTCCCAAGAGCGCGCAGGAAAGTGTCTGGCATATCTCAACGTGGTATTTCCCGACGGGTTCGGTTCGAAGCATCGAGTAAAACGACAGAGTATCGGCCACGAGGCTCGGCGAAAGCCCGAGATGGTCGGCGAGCGCGAGCATCGTGCCGGCGGAGACAAAGCCGAAACGGTCCTGACACGCGCGCAGCGCCGGAATAAGGGCCGCGCGCCTGTTGGGATAGCGCCTCACGAGATCTTCGATCTCGACCAGCAAATCCTCCGGCAGCTCTTGGGGCCTGGGCTTTGTGTCGGTTTCCTTTGACGGCCACGCCATATTCTCGTTCCTTCTCTCGATCTCACCTGTCGAGTTCGGCGGCGATGATATTGAGGCTGCCCAGAACCGCCACGGCGTCAGCCACGAGGCTGCCCTCGACCATTTTTGAGAACGCCTGGAAATTGACGAAAGACGGCGGCCGCGTGCGGGCGCGATACGCGTTTTTGCTCTTGCCGTCGCCGACTATATAGTAGCCGAGTTCGCCGTTGGGCGACTCGGTGGGCACGTAGACTTCCCCGGCGGGCAATCTGGGCCCCGTATCGGGCATGATGAATTCGAAATGGTGGATGAGCGATTCCATCTCGGTGTGGACCTTTTCCTTGGGGGGCAAGCATATCTTTGCCGACTGATCCACATTGACCGGGCCCGACGGCATTTTATTGATGGCCTGTTCGGTGATTCGCACGCTCTGCTTCATCTCCTCGAGCCGCATGAGGTAGCGGTCATAGACGTCGCCGTTCTCGCCGTATGGAATCTCGAACTCGAAGTCCTCGTAGGAGCTGTACGGCTCGGCCTTGCGGATGTCCCAGACGACACCCGACGCGCGGAGGCAAGGGCCCGTAAGCCCGTAACTCACGGCGTCTTCGCCCGATATGACGCCGACACCTTTCGTCCTGTCGATCCAGATGCGGTTGCGCGTGAGCAGGTCCTCGACCTCGCGCAATCGGTCGGGGAACTGCTTGCAGAACGCCATCGCTCTTTCTTCGAACCCCTTCGGTATGTCCGCCCACAGCCCGCCGGCGCGAGTGTAACTCGTGGTCATGCGGCCGCCCGTCGTCATCTCGATGATGTCATACAGCTTCTCGCGCTCGCGGAAGCACCACAGGAACGCCGTGAACGCACCGAGGTCGAGCGCGTGGGTGCCGAGAAAAACCAGGTGGTCCGAAATCCGGCTCAACTCGGCGAGCGCGACACGGATATACTGACAGCGCCTGGGCGCCTCGACGCCGAAGAGTTTCTCCACCGCCAGATGCCAGGCAATGTCGTTGCAGAGCGCCGACATGTAGTTCATTCGGTCGGCCACGGTTACGTACTGGTTGAAGTCGAGGCGCTCCCCGAGCTTTTCGAAACCGCTGTGAAGAAAGCCGATGTAAGGAGTGGCCTTGGCGACGATTTCGCCGTCAAGCTCCATTTTGATCCGCAGCGTGCCGTGGGTGGCCGGGTGCTGAGGGCCGAAGTTGAGAGTCATGCCCCTGAATGCGCTCACGGGCAGGTCTATCGTGCGGGCTCCGGCCATGTGCCTCACCTTGCCCTTTTCGAACGAGATTTCTCGATGATCCGGCCGTCCCGCGTGACGTAGGGAAATGATTCCCTTTCGCCCCTGCCCGTGAGCGGATAGTCCTTGCGAAGCGGGAAGTGCCGGGAGTCCTCGGGCATGAGTATTCTTCGGAGGTCGGGATGATTGCGGAATACCACTCCGAACATGTCGAACACTTCGCGCTCGAGCCAATTGGCGGCTTGCCACAGCGGCACGAGCGAGTCTATCTGCGGCCCATCTTCGGGCAGAAAACATTTGAGGCGGACTCGGCCTCCATGCTTGAACGAATAGAAGTGGTACACGACGGCGAACCGCCCGCGCTCTGTCCCGAGATGCAGGCAGTCGACGCATGTGATGTCGGCGAGGTGCCTGTAGAGCAGCTCGGGCGTGTCGCGGAGAAACCCTGTAATCTCAAATATGGACTCGCTCTTGACCACGACTGTCATCTCGCCGCGAAACTCCGAATGGTCCAAAACGGCGTCGGGGAAGCGGGCGCGAAGCCGGCCCGCGGTTTGCGACTGATGCTCGCCGATCTCTTTGTCTGACTTCGCCGTGAGATAGATTTCCAATATCTTTTCTTTCCGCTTATATTTCCTGTCGCTCTTTCGATATCCGTTCCTGGATCAGCATGACCGCCTCGATGACGGCCTCGGGGCGCGGCGGACAACCGGGAATGTAGACGTCGACCGGCATGAAATTGTCGACGCCCTGGATCACGCTGTAGGTGTCGAACACGCCTCCGCTGCTCGCGCACGCGCCCATCGCGATCACCCACTTGGGCTCGGGCATCTGCAGATAGATCCTTTGGAGGACCGGCATCATCTTTATGCAGACCCTTCCGCCGACTATCATGAGGTCGGATTGTCTGGGGGAAAAACGGATCGCCTCGGCGCCGAAGCGGGCGAGATCGTATCTGGACGCGAGAACGGCCATCATTTCGATCGCGCAGCAGGCGGTGCCGAACGGCATCGGCCAGAGCGAGTGCTTGCGCGACCATCTGACGAGATCTTCGATCTTCGTGGTGAGAACCTGCTTGGAGATTTTTTCGCTCAGATCCATATTCGGGTCCCGATCAAGTAGTCGGGCTTTTGCATTGGGCAGTACTTTCGGACAGGGAGAATCAATCTTTATTATGCCGTACCCCGCCCGATCCCGCTAGTTTGCCCGGACACCCGGGCGATCGGTCGACTTCGAGGTTCTCCGGCTTTTTCGGTCAATGGAAGCATGCGGGGGAAGCATGCGGGGCGCCGCGTCCGGCGACGCGCGGGAATCAGAGCAGCTCGACTACCTTGTCGGTCAGCGCGACCCTGTACGCGAGGCCTCCGGAGCCGGTCGCAAGCAAATTGTCTCTTATCTTGCCCTGCAACTCTTCGAGGGAGACCTGTTTTACCTCGGCGATTTCCTTCGTGTCGATGGGTCTGAGCCTGCCGGAGACGTATTTTGCGGTGAAAACATGGGAGGTCCACGGAATTTCGCGGCCCTCGTATGTGAAGACAACGTGGACACGCAGAATGTATCTCTGTAGTTCTACGACCGCTCCGGTTTCTTCATGCGCCTCGCGCAGAGCGCCTTCCACGAAGTCCTCGCCCGGCCTCAAGCCGCCGCTCGGCGCCCTGTAGACGCCTTCGGGATGCATATGCTTGCGTATCGCGACGATGGAGGAGCCGTTGAATATGAACATCGTGACATCGTGAGCGCGGTCGTGCTTCATGCTGTTGACGAGCAGCTCGAACTCCGGCCATATCATCTCCTGGCGCAGATGCATGACCTCGGGCTCGCCGTATTCGCCCTCCAACTGCTTTATCGTCTTTTCGCTGACATACATCGTTGCGCAGATTGTAACATAAGTCGATTCCCGATTCAACAGGTCATGAAAGACTTTTTAGGGGATTTTGCGCGGGTCTGCGCGAGATGAGCGGCTCCGCGGGCGGCTTTGCCGCGTCTTTGGGCGCGATCGGCGCGAAAGATCCGCCCATCGGGGAATGTGGCCGATTTTTGGCTGCGCGCCCTAAGACAAAGAAAAGGCCCCGCGAATGCGGGGCACGGGCTTACATTGAATTGTTATACCGGGCTCAGGAGACCATCTCGATAATAGCCATCGGCGCTCCGTCGCCGGCGCGCGGGCCGAGGCGTATTATGCGGGTGTATCCGCCGTTGCGCTCGTCGAACTTCGGGCCGACCTCTGAGAAGAGCTTTTTGACGGCGTCTTTGTCTTTGAGGATCGCCGCCGCCTGGCGGCGCGCGCTTATATCCTGCCTCTTACCGAGGGTGATGAGCTTTTCCACGACCGGCCTCAGGACCTTTGTCTTTGCAAGGGTGGTCTTGATGCGGCCATGAGTTATGAATGCCACGGCCAGGTTGGCAAGCAGCGCCTCCCTGTGAGAGCTGGTGCGGCCGAGCTTTCCTTTTTTCTTCCTGTGTCTCATGCGTTCCTAGCCTTCCTGCACATGCGCGGCGGTCCGGAGTCCGGATTCGGCCGGCAGACGCCGCGCCGCCGGGCGACTTTCTAATGCCCTTCTTTGTCCGCACCGATTTGGTATCCGCTTAGATCCATGCCGAAATCGAGGCCCATGTTCTTGAGCACGTTCTTGATCTCTTCGAGCGATTTCTTGCCGAAGTTGCGATATTTGAGCATCTCGGCCTCGGTTTTCTGCACGAGGTCGCAGATATTTACGATGTCGGCCGCCCTGAGGCAATTGGCGGCCCTGACCGATAGCTCGAGTTCGTTGACGGTCTTATCGAGATACTTGCGAACCTCCTCCGTCTCCTCGCTGCGAGCGGCCCTGGCGTATTCTTCGTCGGCCTCGGCCTTGACAAAAATGTTGAAGTGTCTGATCAGGATCTTCGCGGCGGACGCGAGGGCGTCCTCGGGGAGTATTCCCCCGTTGGTCCAGATTTCGAGTTTCAGGCGGTTGTAATCGGTCGTCTGTCCGACGCGCGCGTTCTCCACGATGAAGTTCACTTTTTCGACGGGCGAGAAAACCGCGTCGAGGCAAACAGTGCCGATAGGCTGGTCGTCGCGCTTGTTTTGCTCGGCGGACACATAACCCCTGCCGCGCCCGATTTCGATTTCCATCGAGAGTTTGGCGCCCTGGTTCAGCGTGAGCAGATGCTGCTCCGGATTGAGGACCTCGATCTCCTCGTCGGTGGCGAGCGCACCGGCGGCGATGGTTTTCTTTCCGGAGGCCGTGATCTGGACGGTCTTTGTTTCTTTTGTGCCGTGCAGCCTGAGCCTGATCGACTTCAGGTTAAGCACAACCTCCGCGACGTCTTCGACGACGCCGGGGATGGCCCCGAACTCGTGCTGAACGCCCTCGATGCGCACCGAAGTGATGGCGTCTCCTTCGAGGGAGGAAAGCAGCACCCGCCTCAAGGAGTTGCCGACGGTCGCGCCGAAACCCCGTTCGAGCGGTTCGATCACGAACCTGCCGTAGACTTCAGTCGAAACATCTTCGTCTTTTTCCCATTTGGGCATTTCGAGAATTCTGTTCATACGCGTCTGAGCCCCCAAGAAGTAAAAGTTTCAGCCTTAACGGGAATAGAGCTCAATAACAAGCTTTTCCTGAACCGGCAGGGCCGCCTCTTCACCGGTGGGCAGCCGAAGCAGCTTGCCGACCATTTTCTCCTGGTCCACCTCGACCCACTGCGGCAGGCCTCGCTGCATCTGGGCGTCGAGATTCACGAGTAGCAAGTGCATTTTCCGGCTCTTTTCCCTGATGGAAATTTCGTCTCCCGGCTTGACCTGGTAGGAGGGCAGGTTGACCTTTTTGCCGTTCACTCTCGCATGCGCGTGCGAGACGAGCTGCCTGGCCTGGGCACGCGAGCCGGTAAACCCCATACGATAAACGATGTTGTCGAGTCGCCCTTCCAGCAGTTGAATGAGTTTTTCTCCGGTAACCATCGGGCTTCTTGCGGCGATCACGAAATAGTTCCTGAACTGACGCTCCATCAGCCCGTACATGCGTTTCATCTTCTGCTTTTCCCGAAGCTGGTCGCCGTAGTCGGAATGTTTCACTCTCCGCCTGCCGTGCACTCCCGGGGCATAGTTTCTCTTTTTCACGCCGCATTTCGACGTAAGGCACCTTTCGCCCTTCAGGAAAAGTTCGACACCCTCGCGTCTGCACAGCTTGCAAACAGAGCCGGTATAACGAGCCATATATTTCTCCTCACGCCCCCGTCACACGCGACGCCGCTTGGGAGGGCGGCATCCGTTGTGCGGAATGGGGGTGACGTCCTTTATCATGTTTACTTGCAGACCTGCCGCCTGGAGCGACCGGATGGCCGATTCGCGTCCTGCGCCCGGCCCCTTGACGTAGACCTTTACGTCCTTGAGCCCGGCGGCGGCGGCCTTTTCGGCGGCCGACCTTGCCGTGAGCTGGGCGGCGAACGGAGTGCTCTTGCGTGATCCCTTGAAGCCCACCATCCCGGCACTGGCCCATGATATGACGTTGCCCTTGGGGTCGGTGATCGTAACGATGGTGTTGTTGAACGTCGCCTGGATATGCGCGACGCCGCTGGTTATGCCGAGATTGACTCTCTTTTTCTTCGGCTTCTTCGCCTTTGAGCCCTTCTTTGCCTTGGCCACGTCTTAGTTCCTCCGAATGATTCCGCTATTTTTTCTTGCCCGGACGCTGTTTGCGGGGCCCCTTGCGCGTCCGCGCGTTAGTGTGCGTTCTCTGCCCCCGCGCCGGCATTCCCTTGCGATGTCTGAGCCCCCTGTAAGTGCCGGTGTCGATTAGGCGCTTTATGTTCGTCGCGATCTCGCGCCGCAGGTCACCCTCGATCTGATAATCGCTGGTTATCGTGGCGGTGATCTTGCGCACATCGTCGTCGCTCAGGTCTTTCACCCTCGTATTCGGGTCGATGCCCGAAGCATCGAGAATTTTTTTCGAGAACGTGCGACCTACGCCGTAAATATATGTTAAGCCTATCTCGACCCTTTTTTCCCTGGGCAGGTCAACGCCCAATATCCTTGCCAATTTCTTTCTACACCTCCCCGGGGCAGCCCGGGCCACCGCCGCTCAAAAGGCTAGCCCTGGCGTTGTTTGTGCTTGGGGTTCGAGCAGATCACCCTTACGACACCCTTGCGTTTGACTATTTTGCACTTTTCACAGATTCTTTTTACCGATGTTCGTACTTTCATAGTCCTTGCTCGCTCGATGGGCTGCTCATTTATACCGATACACTATCCGCCCGCGCGTCAGATCATAGGGCGAAAGTTCGATCTTGACCGTGTCACCCGGCAGGATGCGGATAAAATGCATGCGCATCTTGCCCGATATGTGCGCAAGCACCCGATGACCGTTCTTGAGCTCGACCCGAAACATGGCGTTGGGCAACGGTTCGACAACTGTTCCCTCAACCTCTATCGCTTCTTCTTTCGGCATGAATGCCCCACTCTTTCAGCGGCCGCTCCCCACCGACGGACGCTATCCTGATCCTGTGCTCTCGCGCTCTCCAACAGGAAGCAAGGAGAGTATCTCCGCCTCTCCGTCGGTGACCGCCACCGAATGTTCAAAATGCGCGGAAGGCCGCCCGTCCTTGGTAACGGCAGTCCAGCGGTCACCGAGTACGCGAACTTCATAGGTGCCCGCGTTTACCATCGGCTCGATGGCGAGCACCATGCCGGGCTCGAGTCGCGGGCCCATGTGCGGCCGCCCGAAATTCGGTATCTGCGGCTCTTCGTGCATCTTTTGCCCGATGCCGTGGCCGACGAAATCGCGAACCACGGAGAAACCGCCGCTTTCGACATGCGTCTGCACGGCATGCGAGATATCGGAAAGCCGCTTGCCTGCGCGCGCCTGTCTGATTCCCGCGTAGAGCGATTCGCGCGTAACGCGGATCAACCGTTCATTTTCCTCACAGATTTCGCCCACCGCAAAGGTGGCCGCCGTATCGCCGACGTATCCCCTATAGACGATACCGATGTCTATGCTGATTATATCACCATTCTCAAGGACAACATCGGACGACGGTATCCCGTGCACCACCTGATCGTTGATAGAGGCGCAGATGCTCTTGGGATACCCCCTATAGCCCTTGAATGCCGGCTTTCCGCCGGCCTTTACTATCAGCCTTTCGGCCTTCGCGTCAAGCGTTTCGGTGGATACACCCGCCCTGACGTCGCCGGCCAGCTCGTTAAGAATACGGGCCACTATTCGGTTGGCCTCGCGAAGCACCGAAATCTCCTCCGGAGACCGTATGACTATCACCGCGACCGCTCCTCCGCGGACCGTGCTCAGTCGAGCGCTTTGCAGATGCGCCCGAAGACTTCGTCCATCGACCCCGTGCCCGAAACGCTGACGAGGCGCCCGCCGCCCTCGTAGTGCTGAATGAGCGGCGCCGTCTGCTTATCGTAAACCGCGAGCCTGTTCTCTATGGTTTCGCGCTTGTCGTCGTCGCGCTGATACAGCTTGCCGCCGCACTTGTCGCAGACGCCCTCTTTTTCGGTCGGTTTGGAAATCAGGTTATAATTTTCGCCGCATTCCGAACAGGTCCGCCGCGCGGTAAGCCTTTTAACCAGCGCTTCCCTGTCCACGGCGAGATCGATCACGGCGGTGAGCGGGCATCCGCCGTCGCTCAATACCTCGTCGAGCGCCTCGGCCTGCGGCAGTGTGCGCGGGAAGCCGTCGAGCAGAAACCCATCGGAACAGTCGTCCTTTTTGATCCTCTCGGCGACTATCTCCGTGACGACGGAGTCGGGGACGAGTTCTCCGGCGTCGAGATATTTCTTCGCCTTGAGACCGACTTCGGTGCCCTCTTTGATGGCCGCCCTGAAGATGTCGCCCGTCGAGATGTGCGGGATCGCGTATCGCCCGGCCACCCTTACCGCCTGGGTGCCTTTGCCGGCGCCGGGAGGCCCAAGCATCACCATCAGTCTTTTCTTTGCTGAGTCCGCCATTCTATGATCCTCCGCTGGGAGATAAGATCAGAACCTTCTGGCCCTGATGCGTCCCTTTTTCATAAAGCCGTCGTAATGCCTGACGAGCAGGTGCGACTCAATCTGTTGCACGGTATCGAGCGCCACGCCCACAACGATCAGGAGGCTCGTTCCGCCGAAGAAACTGGCGACAAGATAGGGCACGCGCATGCTGGCGCCGATCATTGTCGGCATCACGGCCACGAACGCGAGCGCTATCGATCCGGGCAGCGTGATTCGAGTCATCACCCTGTCCAGGTACTCGGCCGTCTGCCTGCCCGGCCTGATCCCCGGCACGAACCCCCCGTATTTCTTCAGGTTGTCCGCGACGTCGACCGGGTTGAACGTGATCGCCGTGTAGAAATACGAAAAGAATACGATAAGGGCTACGTAAATAATATTGTAAAGCGCTCTCCCGGGCGCGAGCAGGTCGCTCAGCGCCTGCAGCCCTCCGGTGTGGAAGAACTGGGCTATCGTGGCCGGGAAGAGCAGAAGCGACGAGGCGAAGATGATCGGGATCACGCCCGCCTGGTTCACCCTCAGGGGCAGGAACGTGCTCTGCCCGCCGTAGACCTTGCGCCCTTTTATCTGCTTTGCGTACTGCACGGGTATCTTTCTCTGGCCCTGCGTCAGAACGATCACGCCGGCCGTAACGCCGATGAGCATAATCGTGAGCACGACCATCTTGAATATGCTCATCTCGCCTATCTGGATGTTATTGACAAGCATGGCCAGAGCGGTGGGCATGCCGGCTACGATTCCGGCGAATATTATGAGCGATATCCCATTGCCGACACCCCGCTCGGTTATCTGCTCGCCGAGCCACATTATGAACGCCGTACCGGTAGTAAACGTAATCATCGTAAGCAGGATGAAGCCGATGCCCGGATGCGGGACGATCTCCATGCCGCCGAAGTTGCTCGGGTTCGAAAGCCACAGGCTGATACCCATCGACTGGACCGCCGTCAGAGCGATGGTGCCGTAACGCGTGTACTGCGTCAGCTTGCGCCGCCCCTCTTCGCCCTCTTTCGACAGCTTTTCGAAATAAGGTATCACGGCGACGAGCAGCTGCAATATGATCGAGGCGCTGATGTACGGCATTATGCCGAGCGCGAAGATGGTCATGCGACTGAACGAGCCGCCCGCGAACAGGTCGGCGAATCCGAGCAGCGTGTTCTGCTGTTCGGCCACGAACTCGGCCATCAGCCTGCCGTCGATTCCCGGTGTCGGAATGTGTCCGCCGAGCCTGTAAATGACCAGCAGCGCCAGCGTGAACAGGATGCGATTCTTGAGCTCGGGTATCTTGAACGCATTCTGAAACGCGCTGAGCAATCAGATCACCTCGACCTTGCCGCCCGCGGCCTCAATCTTTTCCCTGGCTGTCTTGCTGAACCGGTTCGCGCGCACGGTCAGCGAGACTTTGAGCTCGCCGTCGCCCAGTATTTTCACACCGTCGAGGTTCAGCCGGACGATTCCCTTTTCGCTGAGGAGTTCGGGTGTGACCTCGGAGCCGGCCTCGAAAGAGTTGAGCTTTTCGATATTGACGACTTCATATTCTTTCCGAAAGATGTTGCTGAAGCCGCGCTTGGGCACGCGCCTCTGAAGCGGCATCTGGCCGCCTTCGTATCCGCGCGCGGATTTGGAGCCGGAGCGGGACCTTTGTCCCTTCGTGCCCCTGCACGCAGTCTTGCCGTGGCCGGAGCCGCGACCCCGGCCCAGCCGCTTGACACTTTTCCGGGAACCTTTCGGCGGTTTGATAGTGTTCAGTTCCATATGTTCGTCATTCCTTACGCGATGATCTCGGATACTTTCTTGCCGCGTTTGGCCGCTATTTCTTCGGCCGTGTGGAGATTTTCCAGGCCCTCTATCGTGGCCCTGACGACGTTGATGGCGTTGCTGGAGCCGAGCGATTTGCTGAGGATGTTGGAAACGCCCACGGCCTCCATGACGGCCCTGACTCCGCCGCCGGCGATCACACCCGTGCCGGGTGAGGCCGGTTTGAGGATGACTTTGCCGGCGCCCACGCGGCCGATTATCTCGTGCGGTATCGTGCCGTTGACTATCGGAACGTTGATCATCGCCTTTTTCGCCTTTTCGATCCCCTTGCGAATGGCATCGGGAACCTGGTTGGCCTTGCCCAGCGCGGCGCCCACGCATCCACGACCGTCGCCGACGACCACGAGCGCGCTGAACCCGAAGCGCCGGCCGCCCTTGACAACCTTGGCTACGCGGTTGATCCTGACTATCTTCTCGATTAGCTCTCGTTCTTCAGGCTGAAACTTATTCAAGACGCCTCCTAGAATTTGAGTCCCTTGGCGCGGGCCCCATCGGCGAGCGCTTTGATCCGGCCGTGAAAGAGGAAGCCGCTCCGGTCGAATACGACGCTTTCTATTCCAAGCCCGGACGCTTTCTCGGCCAGCACTTCGCCCACTATTCGGGCCGACGCCACGTTGTTTCCCGAGGCGCCGCTCTTTTTGGCCTCGGGCGAAAGCGAGGAGATCGAGGCCAAAGCGCGCCCGGTCGTGTCGTCAATTATCTGGGCGTATATATGCTTGATGCTGCGGTGAGCGCACAGGCGCGGCCTCTCGGGGGTTCCGGAGATCTTTTTTCTTATGCTGAGACGCCGCCTGCGTCTGGCGTCAGCCTTTGTGAGTTTGAGTTTTGCCATCGTGTGAACCTCGGACTATACTTTTTCGGTTATATTCCGATCTTGCCCGCCTTGCGGCGCACGTGTTCGCCGACGTAGCGGATTCCTTTGCCTTTGTACGGCTCGGGCTTTCGGAGACCCCTTATCTGGGCCGCCACCTGCCCGACGGCCTGCTTGTCTATGCCGCTGACGGTCACTATGCTGCGGTCGACCGAGAGGTCGACCCCTTCCGGCGGTTCGAACAGGATCGGATGGCTATAGCCAAGCTGGAAATTCAGCGCCTTGCCCTGCGCGACGGCGCGATAGCCGACGCCCTGTATTTCGAGCTTTTTCTCGAATCCTTCGCTCACTCCCCTCACCATGTTGGCGATCAGGGCGCGCGTGAGCCCGTGGAACGCGCGGTTCCTGCGGGCGTCGTTGGGCCGAGTGACGATTATATCGTTGTCCTCTTTTTTTACGGTGATGGGGGGGGCGACGTCGAGTTCGAGCTTTCCCTTCGATCCCTCGACCGCCACGTGCCGGTCCTTGATGGAGACCTTTACTTTGTCGGGAATCGGAATCGGTTTTTTCCCTACGCGAGACATTCTTGTGTGAAGCCCTTTCGTTTGAAACCTACCAGATTTCGCAGACTACCTCTCCACCGACATTGGCCTCGCGGGCCTGTTTGTCGGTGAGCATGCCCTTGGGTGTTGAGATGATGGCGACACCCAGTCCGCCGACCACGCGCGGCAGGTCCTTGGCCCCGCGATAGACACGCCTGCCGGGCTTGCTCCTGCGCCGCAGACCGATTATCGTTCTCTCGCGGTCGGGTCCGTATTTCAGGAATACCCTGAGAATTCCCTGCTTGTTGTTGTCGATCAACTTGTAATCGACGATATAGCCTTCTCCTTTGAGGATCTTGGCTATATCCTCACTCATTTTAGATGCCGGTATATCCGCCTTTTCTTTCATCGCCGTATTGGCGTTGCGAATGCGGGTCAGCATGTCGGCAATGGGATCCGATAGCGACATCGGCTTTCATTCTCCTTCGCTTGTAAGCTTGCGGGCGTCCCGTGCGGGGACTTACCAGCTGGCCTTGACGACGCCGGGCAGTCTTCCCTCGAGGGCCAGGTTCCTGAAGCAAATCCGGCATATCTCGAACTTGCGAAGATAACCCCTGGGCCTTCCGCATATCCTGCATCTGTTGTACTTGCGCACGCGGAACTTGGGTTCCCGCTTGGCTTTAGCTATCAAGGATTTTTTTGCCACAGATTCCCTCCATCGGGGCGCGCCCCGATGCGCTTTAGCTTCGGGCGAAGGGCATGCCGAGCTCCCGCAGGAGTTCAGTGCTGGCCTCGCGCCCGCTTGAATTCTTGATAACGAACACTATGTTCATTCCCCGTATCTTGTAAACGTCGTCGTAGTCGATCTCGGGGAAAACGATCTGCTCCCTGATTCCCATCGTATAGTTGCCGAACGAGTCGAAGGCCTTCAGGGAGGCGCCACGGAAGTCGCGGATTCTCGGGATCGCGATGTTCGTGAGCCTGTCGAAAAACTCGTACATCCGATCGCCCCGAAGGGTCACCATGCAGCCGATGGCCTGGCCTGCGCGGAGCTTGAATGCGGCGATGGACTTCTTCGCGCGCGTTATGGCCGGCCTTTGGCCGGTTATTATGGCGAGTTCCTTTATGGCGCTTTCCATGACCTTTCCGTCAGTAGGAGCGTCGCCGAGTCCCATGTTCACTACTATTTTGCTCAGACGCGGGACTTCCATGATATTTCCGACTCCCAGCCTCTCTTTGAGCGCCGGGGCGATTTCTTTTTTGTATCTTTCCTTAAGCCTTGCCACTTGTGGCCGTCCTCTTTTCTAGCCGACGTCGATAATTTCAGAGCACTTCTTGCAGACGCGCACTTTGGAGCCGTCCTCGAGGATCCTTTTGCCGGTTCGCGTCGGCTTGTTGCACTTGTTGCAGATGAGCATGAGGTTCGACGCGTTAATGGGGGCTTCCTTCTGGATCATGCCTCCCTGCGGGCTCCTCTGCGACGGGCGCTCATGGCGCGTTATCATGTTGAGCGCTTCCACGATCGCGCGGTTGCTCCTGGGAGAAACGTAGAGCACCTTGCCCTTTTTCCCCTTCTCCTTGCCTGAGATAACCGTGATCGTATCGCCTTTTTTTATGTGCATTTTCGGTCTGCTCATTGCGTGGCTCCCGAGCCCGCGTCACACCACTTCGGGCGCAAGCGAGATTATTCTCATGAAATCCTTATTCCTGAGCTCGCGGGGCACGGGCCCGAAAATCCGGGTCCCGCGAGGGATCTTCTGTTCGTTGATTACGACGGCGGCGTTGTCTCCGAACCTGACGACGGAACCGTCGGGCCGCTGCGTATCCTGCCTGGTCCTGACGACGACCGCCTTGACGACGTCGCCCTTCTTGATGTCGGCCTGCGGCATGGCCGCCTTGACGCTGCACACGACGATGTCGCCGACGCGCGCGTAGCGTCTTCGGGTGCCGCCGAGGACCTGTATGCATTGCAATTTTTTGGCGCCCGAGTTGTCAGCGACCTCGAGCATGCTTCTTAACTGAATCATGACTGCTCCAAATAATAAGTGAGCCCCTGAGCCGAGCCGCCCGGACCTTTACTTGGCCCGCTCGATGATTTCCGAAAGCCGCCATCTTTTGGTCTTGCTGAGGGGCCTGCATTCCACGATGCGGACGACATCGCCGACGGCGCATTCGCCCTTTTCGTCGTGGGCGTTGAACTTCCGTGTTTTCCTCACGACCCGTTTGTAGGTCGGATGAAGGAACGTGTTCTGCACGCTGACCACGACGGTCTTGTTCATCTTGGCGCTGGAAACCACTCCGGTTTTTTCCTGCTTGTGTTCCTTTTTCTCTGCCATGTGGCTATCGCCCTTGATCCTGTTGCCGCCTCTTTTCGTTGAGCACGGTCTCGATCCGCGCGACGTCGCGGCGAAGTTCCCTGAATCGTTTAACGTTATCGACCTGCTGCCCGCCGGTGGCCTGCACGCGCAGGTTGAAAAGGGCCTGCGTGGCCTCCCGGGCTTCGTGCTCGAGTTCCTCGGTCGTTAGTTCTCTGAGTTCTCTCGCCTGCATCAGCGACGGCCTCCGATCGCGCGCATCCGCTTGACGAAACGCGTGCGGATGGGCAGCTTGTGCGAGGCGAGCCGGAAGGCGTCCCTGGCGAGTTCTTCGGACACCCCTTCGAGCTCGAACAAGATCCTGCCGGACTTTACGACGGCGACCCATTTTTCGGGATCACCCTTGCCCTTGCCCATGCGTGTTTCCAGGGGCTTTTGGGAGACGGGCTTGGCCGGGAATACGTTCAGCCAGACCTTGCCACCGCGCTTTATCTTCCGTGTGAGGGCGATGCGTGCGGCCTCGATCTGCCGCGCGGTAAGCCACACGGGCTCAAGCGCCTGGAGCCCGTATTCGCCGAAGTGGACGGTGCTGCCCCGCAACGCCTTTCCTCTCATGCGGCCACGCTGCTCTTTGCGGTGCTTTACTCTTTTGGGCATTAACACTTTCTAATTACCCCCTAGATCCTCTCGCGTCTCCCGCCGCCCTGCTCGTGGCTCTCGTCGCGCAGAACCCAGACTTTGATCCCTATTTTTCCGTACGTGGCCTGGCACTCGGCGAATCCGTAGTCTATGTCGGCCTTGAGTGTGTGCAGCGGCACTCGGCCCTCGCGGTACCATTCCGAGCGAGCTATCTCCGCGCCCCCCAGCCTGCCGGCGCAGCGGATTTTGATTCCCTTGGCGCCGAGGCGCATGGCGGTGATGACGGTCTTTTTCATGACTCGCCGAAATGAGACCTGCCTTTGGAGCTGCTGCGCGATGTTCTCGGCGACAAGCTGCGCGTTGAGTTCGGGCTTTTTGATTTCCTGGACTACGATGTAGACTTCCTTATCGGAGAGCTTTTCGAGTTCGCCGCGAAGCTGGTCAACTTCGGCGCCGCGCCTTCCTATGACGATACCCGGACGCGCCGTATGAACGGTGACGCGGGCCTTTTGGCCCATCCGCTCCACCTCGACTTTTGATATGCCCGCATGTGCAAGTCTTTCTTTGACGAGCTTGCAAATCTCGAGGTCTTCATGCAGGAGTTTGGCGTAATCCCTGCCGGCGAACCAGCGGGAATTCCACGTCTTGGTGGTACCCAGCCTGAACCCGACCGGGTGAACCTTTTGTCCCATCGGCTATCGCTCCTTTTCGTCGAGCTCTATGGTGATATGAGATGTGCGCTTGAGCACCCTCACCGCTCGTCCCATGGGCGCGGGGCGGAACCGTTTCAGCGTCGGTCCTCCGTCGACAGTCGCCTTGCTCACGTAGAGGTTGTCCACATTGACGTCGGCTCTCTGCTCGGCGTTTGCAATCGCGGACTTGAGCACCCCTTCGACTGTTTTCGCCGCCCTTTTGGGAGTGAACTGAAGCGTGCTGAGCGCTTCTTCGGTGTATTTGCCTCTTATCAGGTCGACGAGGAGTCTCGCCTTTCGCGGCGTGACTTTCAAGAATCGGCCTTTGGCTATTGCTATCATGATAATTGCTCCATTAAAAGCCGCGTACCCATTCAGCCTTTCTTGCGAATGGGGCTGCGCTTTTCCCTGCCGCCGTGAGAGCGGAAGACGCGCGTCGGAGCGAACTCGCCGAGTTTGTGGCCCACCATGTTTTCGGTCATGTATATGGGCAAAAACTTCTTGCCGTTGTGCACCGAAATCGTCAGGCCGACCATTTCGGGAACGACCGTGGATCGGCGCGACCATGTGCGTATGACCTTCTTGTCGCCGGTCTCGTGGGCGCGAAGCACCTTTTTGATCAGATGCTCGTCCACGAACGGGCCTTTTTTTACCGAGCGTGCCACTTATTGGCCTCCGAACCTTTTGTCATTTCCTTTTCTTCACAATGTACTTGCTCGACGGCTTCGATTTCTTCCTCGTTTTGAACCCCTTTGTCGGCATGCCCCAGGGGGAGCATGGATGGCGTCCGCCGGAGGACTTGCCTTCACCGCCTCCGAGGGGATGATCGACGGGGTTCATGGCCACGCCGCGTGTGTGCGGCCTCCTGCCGAGCCATCTTTTGCGACCCGCCTTGCCGAGCTTGATGTTTTCGTGATCTATGTTGCCGATCTGCCCGATCGTGGCCCGGCATCTGACACCGATGAGCCTGACCTCGCCGGACGGCAGCTTCACGTGGGCATAGTCGC